>JALWCD010000143.1:1462-2645 GCA_027036915.1 Thermodesulfatator sp.
GCTCTCCCCGGAGCAGTTATCCCCGGGGGAGGCCCGTGAGGCTCTGAGGCTTCTTGAGGAGCTTTTGCGGGAAGCCGAAAACCTGGAAAAAGATTACCAAAAAGCTTTAACCGGCCTTTCTGATTTACGTAAAAGCTTGCCCGGGTTTTTCGAACAGTTGCGTTATCTTCTTTTGAGATTTTCAAAGACCCCCTCCTAACCTCCCCCTGGGAGGGGGAGGAAACCTACTCCTGGCCTCTCCTGAGAGGGGGAGGGAACCTCCTCCTGGCCTCCCCCCTGGCAGGGGAAGGGAATAGTTCCTCCGACTTCCTGGGGGAACGGGGTATAATTAGGTTTGAAGGACCATGGAGGCGCGGAGGGGGTAAAAATCCGTTGCTTTTTCCCTCCCTTGACCCCTCCCAAAGGGAGGGGAATTGAATTATGCAAAGGTCTCGGTAGAAATCTTCTGGAAGTGTATCAAAGCATTTCTCGAAAGCAGAGAAGGGGTAATATGTAAGTCGCCGAAATCCTGTATAAGGGAACTTTTCAATCATAGAGCTTCTGAAGCATGGATTAGAAATCTGTGTTAAAGGAAGTTCACCAGGCTAAGGCCCATGGTCTGGGTGGCGGCCTTGAGGGCGGCCTCGTAGGCTGTGCGCTTGGCGTTGAGGTTGGTCACGGCCTCCAGGTAGTCCACCTCCTCCACCTCCCCTAGGTTTCCGATGAGGGTGGTGCGAAAGTCCATGTAGAGGTTCTCCTTAACCTCAAGATGATTCAGACGGGCCCCCAGGGCCGAACGTTCCTCCAAGATGTGGTCCAGAACTCTATCGAGACGCCCGATCTGGGTCTGAATATCCTCGATCTCTTTCTGGGGATCGGCCACGTTGTTATTGGCCAGTGTGTTCCGGAGACCGATTAGGGCTCCGAAGAGGTCCGAGGCCATGAGGGCCTCCTCACCATTGCGTCCAACGAGAATTCTGGCCCCCTGAGCGTAGCCCATATATAGATCCTCGGCCCCCCCGTGGTAAACCACCCGCTCCACCACCTGGCCGTCGGGCAGGCTCTCCCTGACCAGCCGGAAGGGCTTTTCCCCTTCGGAGTATCCCGTGGGGCGGTTGCCGGCGAACACATAGCGATTGCCGTGCTGGGTGTTGGCCAGGGCCAGGGCCTCCTGGATGAGGCCGTCGATCTCGGTGGCAATGGC
>JALWCD010000144.1 GCA_027036915.1 Thermodesulfatator sp.
GTCCGGATTGCGAAGGCCTGGGAACCCGCGGGGACAGACCCTGTGCCACCTGCGGGGGCACGCGTCTGCGTCCCGAGGCCCTGGCCTTTCGCGTGGGGGGCAAAACGCTGGCCGAACTCTCGGATATGCCGGCGGCCGAGCTGCTGGACTTCCTTTCCGGTCTTGAGTTCTCCGGACGGGCCGGGGAGATCGCCCGGCCCATCCTGCGGGAGGTCCTTTCCCGACTGGGATTTCTGGTGGAGGTCGGTCTGCCCTATCTTTCCCTCTCCCGTTCCGGGGAAAGCCTCTCGGGGGGCGAGGCCCAGCGAGTGAGGCTTTCGGCGGAGCTGGGCTCCAATCTCACCGGGGTGGCCTATGTCCTGGATGAACCCACCATAGGCCTGCATCCCCGGGATACGGACAAGCTCCTTTCCGCCCTGAGACGACTCCGGGATCGGGGCAACACCGTGATCGTGGTAGAGCACGATGAGGAGACCATCCGGGCGGCGGATCTGGTGGTGGATCTGGGCCCCGGAGGTGGTCGCCGGGGCGGCGAGGTGGTCTATTGCGGTCCTCCGGAGGGCCTGTCCCGGGTCGGGAACTCCCTGACCGCCCGCTTCCTTTCCGATCGGAGTCGTTACCGGCTCTCGGGACGGGGTCGGAAACCCGAAAGTTTCCTTACCGTGCACGGGGCAAGTCTCCACAACCTCAAAGATCTCACCGTGCGTTTCCCCCTCGGGGCCCTCACGGTGGTGACCGGGGTCTCGGGTTCGGGCAAATCCACCCTGGTTACGGAGGTGCTCTTCCGGAGCCTGGAGGGCCTTCTTTCCGGACGAGGGGGGCCGGTGGGCTGCCGGAGGATCACCGGGCATGAGGCCCTGCGCCGGGTGCTTCAGGTGGACCATTCCCCCATCGGACGCACGCCCCGTTCCACCCCGGCCACCTACGTGGGGTTCATGACCGCGATCCGCCGGCTCTTTGCCCGTCTGCCCGAGGCCCGGGCTCGGGGCTATACCGAGAGCCGTTTCTCCTTCAACCTGGAGGAGGGGCGGTGTCCAGCCTGTAAGGGCCAGGGGTTCATCCGGGTGGAGATGAAGTTTCTGCCGGAGGTCTATCAGACCTGTGAGATTTGTGGCGGGGCTCGTTATAACGAGGAGACTCTGGCGGTGCGTTACAAGGGCCGGAACATTGCCGAGGTCCTGGGGATGACCATGGAGGAGGCCCGGGAGTTCTTCGCCTCCGTACCGGAGATCCACCGGCCGCTTGAGATCCTCTGCGAGCTCGGTCTGGATTACCTCACCCTGGGGCAACCCAGCCCCACGCTCTCCGGGGGCGAGGCCCAGAGGGTGAAACTGGCCACGGAATTCGTGAAGGGCGGCCGGGGAGGCACCCTCTATGTCCTCGATGAGCCCTCCACCGGTCTCCATCTGGCCGACGTCCAGAAACTCATGCGACTTCTTCAGGGTCTGGTGGACCGGGGGCACACCGTGGTGGTCATCGAACACAATCTCGAGGTCATCAAGGAGGCGGACTGGATCGTGGACCTGGGGCCCGAAGGGGGCACCGAAGGCGGCCGGCTCCTTTACGAAGGTCCCCCCGAAGGCCTCCTCTCCCTGGATACCCCTACGGCCAGGGCTCTCAAGGATTATCTGGGGCGGAGAGAAGGATGAGGAAGATCCTGCTGGTGAAGCTTTCGGCGCTGGGGGATGTGATTCAGACCCTGCCGGTACTGGCGGCCTTAAAACGCGGACGGCCCGGGCTCAGGATCCACTGGGTGGTGGAGGAGGAACAGGCCGACCTCCTTGAGGGGCACCCCCTGATAGACCGGCTCCTGGTTTTCCCCCGGCGGCGGATTCTGAGGCTCGTCCGAGACCCCCGGACCCTGCCCCGGGGTCTGGCCCTGGCCCGGGATTTCGTCCGGGCGCTTAGGGCCGAATCCTACGACGCGGTGCTCGATCTCCAGGGGCTCCTCAAGAGCGCCCTGGTGGTGGCCCTGGCCCGCAGCCCCCGAAAGGTGGGGTTTGCCAACCACCGCGAGGGCAGCCCCTGGGTGCTTACGGAGAAACTCCCGCCTTACGACCCGGATCTGCACGCGGTCAGGCGTTATCTTTCGGCCGCGGCCCATCTCGGGGGGTTTGAAGAACCCGTGGAGTTCCCCCTGCCTTCCTATCCCCCGGCCCGGGAAGTGAGCCGGAGAATGGGGCTCCCGGCACCTCCATGGGTGGTCTTCATCCCGGCCACCCGCTGGCCAACCAAGCTCTGGCCCGAAAGAAACTGGCGGACCCTGGCCTCCATGGTCGCCGGATCGGGGCGACCTCTCCTCTGGATAGGAGGCCCGGGAGACCGGGCTTACATTTCCAGGCTGGTCGTGGAAGGGATCGATCTCTCCGGCCGGTTGAACCTCAAGGAGCTGGCCGGTGTCCTTTCCGGAGCGGCGGCCGTGGTCTCGGTGGACACCGGCCCCATGCATCTGGCGGCGGCGCTCGGACGCCCGGTGGTGGCCCTCTTCGGGCCCACCGCCCCCTGGCGCACCGGTCCTTTCGGGGAAGGCCATCGGGTCCTTCGCACCGGCCTCCCCTGTAGCCCCTGTTTCCGTCGCCGTTGTCCGGAGCCCCGCTGTCTTTCCGGAATCTCTCCGGAAGAGGTCTTTGCGGCTCTCAGGGA
>JALWCD010000145.1 GCA_027036915.1 Thermodesulfatator sp.
TTCCCGCCCCAGGGGAGCACGATGGGCAAGAATTTTTCGGATCTCCCCTTCCACCCGTCTTCCGAGAACCCGGTCTCCGGCCAGAAAGCGCATGCGGGCGGCGGCCACCAGTTCCCAGAGGTCCGCCTCCTTGTGATAATAATGTATAAGGCCGGAGAGAGGCACGGTGAGCGGTCCCTTGCGTCCCTCGGGACGCAGACGGGCGTCCACGGGATAACCCTCCCCCTCCGGAAGCTTCAGGGAGAGGTAGGAGAGGAACCTCTGGGCCAGCTTGGCCGAGAGGTAAGCCATCTCCCCGGGACCCTCGTAAACGAAAACCAGATCGAGATCCGACCGGTAGCCCATCTCCCGGGCCCCGAGCTTCCCCAGCGCCAGGACGGCGAAGTTTCCGGGAAGCCGTCTTTTGAGGTCCTCCTCCAGGTGTCGGAGGGTGATTTCGTAGGTGAGGCGGACGAAGGCCTCCGCCACCCGTGTGAGCCGGGAGAGAACGTTCTCTACCTTCATCCGCCCCTCGAGATGGGCTGCTCCCACCGCAACCAGGGTTTCGTTCTTAAAAATCCGGAGATATGAAAGGGCCTCGTCATAGGGTAGTGTTCCGAGCCTGCGGCGAAGCTCTTCGGTTTTCGAGGAGATTTCCGGTTCGAAAAAGGCCTCGGCGAGCCCGGGCTGGGCCTCAAGCAGGCGCCAGAGGTATTCCGAGAGGGTAAAGAGGCGGATAAGCCTCTTGAATCTTTCGGGATGTTCCCTTAAGGCCGAAAAGAGGGCGAAACGGCCTCCCAGCCGTTCGAAAAAGGTAAGGCTTCGGGCCAGGGCCTTATCCGGAGCTTCGCTTGAGAGCACGGCCTCAAGGAGGGGGAGAAGGAGGTCTCTAAGGAATTCGGCCCGGCGTACGTTAACCGGCCCTGCGGCCCGAAGCTTCCGGTGAAGCTCCAGAAGGAGATGTTCGGGAAGGGCGGTGCAGGCGGAAAGACGCGAAAGTCCTTCCCCGGAAAGAAGAGCCTCCCGGAGCTCGGAAAGCACCTCGGACTTCTCCTTCGGGCAGGCCGGGGTCAGGAAGGCCGAAAAGGCCTGAGACACCCGTCGCCGGATCTCCGCAAGTCTTTCAAGGAAAGTCTCTTCATGGCTGAAGCCCAGGCTTGCGGCCAGGACTCTCAGGGCCGTGGTCTCCCGGGGGAGCCTGAAGGTCTGCTGAAAATAGCGGGTCTGAATCCGATGTTCCACGGTGCGGAGAAAGAGGTAGGCCTCCCGCAGGCTGCGGGCTTCCTCAGCCGGAAGGATACCCAGACGGGCCAGGCGCCTGAGGCCCGCAAGTACCCTGCGGGTGCGAAGCTCGGGATGTTTGCCCCCGTAGATGCTCTGGAGGGCCTGTACCAGAAATTCCACTTCCCGGAGCCCTCCTTCGCCGATCTTGAGGTCGTCTTCGGCCTTTTTGCGCCGGGCTTCCCGGCGAATGCGTTCCTTGAGGTCCCGGATGTGTTCGAGATAGGCGAAATCGAGATAACGGGGGTAGATCACCGGCCGGAGTTCCGCAAGGAGTCGGTAACCGGCTCTGAGGTTTCCGGCCACCGGCCGGGCCCGGACGAGGGCCAGACGTTCGAAGGGATGGATCCGGTAGAGATAGTACTCCCGGGCATAGTTGAGGGGAAGGCTCAGCTCGCTTTCCTTGCCCCCGGGGCGCAGTCTCAGGTCCACCCGCCAGACCCGGTCTCCGTCCACCAGGGCGTCTAAAAGGCGGGTGAGTTGCTCGAAAATCCGAATGGCTTCGACCTTGGGGAGATCTTGGTGGTGAAAGTAAGCTAGGTCGATGTCCGAGGCGTAGTTCAGCTCCCGCCCCCCGAGCTTTCCGAAGGCCAGAACGAGAAGAGACTCCAGGGGAAGACCGGCCCCGGAGGCCAGATACCGTAAGCCCTCCCGCAGGAGAACCTCCGCCAGACGACTTATCCGCCTTACGGTGAGCTCAAAAGGGGCCCCGGAAAGGTCCAGGGCCAGGATTTTGAGGACCTCCCGCTGTTTTATCGCGCGAAGGACGCGGGCCGCCTGGCGGAAATCGATCCCCGGGGAAAGCTCCCTCCGAACCAGGCCTTCGAGTTCTCGGTATCCCGGAACTCTTAGGGGCCGGGGAGTAAGAAAAGGGTTGAGGACATCCTCCCGGGTGCAGAGGAGATTTCCCGCATAGGGTGAAAACTCAAGAAGCCGAATCAGCAAAGGAAGGTGGGGGGAGGAGAGGGTGCGGCGATGAACCTCCTCCCCCAGGTTTTCCCGCAGGCGTTCCAGATATCTTTCGGCGGTCTCCGGAAACTTCAAGCTAGGAGGCGCTGGCGTAGCTGTGAAGACCCGAGAGCCAGAAGTTCACCCCGAAGTAGGTGAAGAGCACGGCGAAAAACCCCACCACCGCAAGCGCGGCCATGCGTTTTCCGGTCCAGCCCCGGGTGAGTCGGGCATGAATGGCGGCCGCGTAAACGAACCAGGTGATAAGGGACCAGGTCTCCTTGGGATCCCAGCTCCAGTAGGAACCCCAGGCCTGATCCGCCCAGACCGCTCCGGTGATAATGCCCACCGTAAGCCAGAAGAATCCGAAGAGGATGAGTTTATACATCAGGTTGTCTAGGACCTCCTTTCCGGGCACATACTGCCAGAGAGACCCCGGAGCGGGATTTCTGGGCCGCAGGAGATAGACCAGCCCCAGACCGAAAGCCACCGCAAAGGCTCCGTAGCCCAGAAAACAGGTTATCACGTGGGCTGTAAGCCAGTTGCTCTGAAGCGCCGGCACCAGGGGCTGGATCTCGGTGTTGGTCCCGAAGGAAGCGTAAGCCATGACCAGGGAGGCTATAGGAGCCACAAAGGTTCCGAGGATTTTTCCTCGGAATTTGAACTCCAGCGGGAGATAGACCGCCATGATGGCCCAGGCAAAGAAGATGAGCGATTCATAGAGGTTGGAGAGGGGAATATGGCCGTAGCCCAGCTGATGAGATTCCCACCACCGGATGGCCCAGCCGGCGGTGTTCAGGATGAGTCCCGACCAGGCCACGGACGAGGCGAGTTTGCCCATACCCTCCCAGCGGAAGATCCAGTGGAGTAAATAGCCCGCCCCGGCAGCCAGATAAATGAAGGTCACCAGGCTCAAAAGATAGGCGTGGGGGACCCAGATCGTGTGGCGTTTCAAGGCCAGAAGAACATATACAATTCCGGCCAGAACCAATCCGCTCAGTATTTCTTTGCGCATACATCTACCCCCGTATAATTTGGAAACATTTTAACCGCAGCCCCTGAGCTTGGCAATTTGCGGCCGGTTAACCTTGTGTTAAACTGATTTTTCATGAAGGAAAGAAAGGTCCTCTGGGCTCCCTGGCGGGCCGAATATGTGGGGGGCAAAAAGGACCCGGGCTGTATCTTCTGCCCTCCGGAAGGGCCTCTTCCCGACGAAGAAAGGCTCATCCTTTACCGGGATGAAAAGGTCCTGGTTCTCATGAACAAATTCCCCTATAACACCGGGCATCTTCTGGTCTCTCCGCGAAGGCACGTGGCCGAGCTTGAGGATCTTTCCCGGGCGGAGATCACCGACCTCATGACCATGGCCCAGGAGTGTCTCCGGATCCTGCGTAAGGTGCTTAAGCCCGATGGTTTCAACGTGGGGTTCAATCTGGGGAAGGTGGCCGGGGCCGGCTATCCGGATCATCTTCACCTCCAGATCGTCCCCCGCTGGGAGGGAGACGCCAATTTCCTGGCCGTGCTGGCCGACCTCCGCATGATTCCCGAACATCTCCTGGCCACCTACCGTAAACTCTATCCTTACTTTGAAAGGTTGAGGGCCGGGTAGACCACCCACCGGCCTTCTTTTCGAGCCAGGGGATGGAGGCGATGGGGGCGGAGGTTTCCGTCGGGAAGGATGTGGAGCACGGTGAAGCCCTGAAGTAAAAGGAGGTCCGAAAGAAACCAGCGGTGACAGCGCCAGGGAAGCCCCTCGGCGCACATGATGGCTGTGGTTTCCCTTCGCGCAAGCTCAAGGAGTTCCGCTAAAGCTTCCTGAAATTCTACGGTTTGCATGTGATCGGCATAGCCCCTGAATCCGGGGCTGGTGAGGGCGGTGTTCGGGGAGTCCGGTCTCGGGCGACGCCAGCCTCCGAGGCCTTCAAGATGTTTATAACCGAGGCCGTGGGCTTCGAGAAAGGGGGCCAGGTTTTCCTTCCTGAAATGGGGAAACTTCCTGGAGCCCGGATGGCGACGGATGTCCACCAGGAAGCAAACCCCGAAACGTTTCAGAAGGGCCAGGAAGGATTCGGGCGAGTGCCTGGAGTGTCCCACGGTATAGAGGATCCTTTCCATTTGAGAAGCCCTCTTTTTTCTGTTTTAATCATAGCCCATCTATGACGGCTGCGGTGCGGGTGGAAGGTCTGGTCAAACATTACGGAAAGATTTCGGCCCTTTCCGGGATCTCCTTTGAGATCGCCGAGGGGGAGCTTTTTGCCCTTCTCGGCCCGAACGGAGCGGGCAAGACTACCACCATTCGCATCCTTACCGGTCTTACCCGTCCTACCGCGGGCCGGGCCTTTTTTTTCGGCCGGGATATCTTTTCTTCTCCCCTTTATGCCAGGAGGCTGGCCGGTCTGGTTCCCCAGGCCACCAATCTAGATCTGGAGCTTACGGTCTGGGAGAACCTCCTCATCCACGGGCTCCTTTTCGGGATGAGCCGGGGCCGCATCCGGGAGCGGGCCGAGGAGCTCCTGCGTTTCGCTGGACTCTGGGAAAGGCGTGGGGATCGGGTGCGGGCCCTTTCGGGGGGGATGCGAAGGAGGCTCCTTATCATTCGGGCCTTAATGCATGAGCCCCGCATCCTTTTTCTGGACGAGCCCACGGTGGGCCTCGACCCTCACATAAGGCGCAGACTCTGGGGGCTCATCAAGCAGATCCAGGCCCGGGGGACCACCATCCTCCTCACCACGCACTACATCGAGGAGGCGGAGTTTCTGGCCGACCGGGTGGCCTTTCTGGAGCAGGGGCGCATCGTGGCCCTGGATACCCCGCAGAATCTCATGGCCGCCCTGGGAGAGGTGGCCGTGGATTTGGTGGACGATGAGGGGCTTTCCACCCGATATTTCCGCACCCGGGAGGAGGCCGAACGCGAGGCCGTAAAGCTCTCCCGGGCCGGAAAGTCCGTGACCATCCGCCGGGTGAACCTGGAGGATGCCTTTCTGCACTTCACCGGGAGGAGGGTATGAGGGGCTTTCTCGCCGTCTATCTCCGGGAGCTTCTCATCATCTGGCATCGACTCCCCCGGATGCTTCTTTCTTTTTCGGTTTCTCCCACCCTTTATCTCGTGGCCTTCGGCTTCGGACTGGGAAAAAATCTTACCGTGGGAGACCGTCCCTATCTTGAATTTCTGGTTCCGGGAGTGGTGGCGGCCAGTTCCATGATGCAGGGGTTCGGCATTAACGTGGAGATCAACGTGGCCCGGTTTTATCTGCGCATCTTCGAGGAATTTCAGGCCGCCCCCATCTCAAACTGGGCTTATGTGCTGGGGGAAATCTTCGGAGGTGTGACCCGGGCCTTTCTTTCCACCCTGGTGATCCTGGCCATCACGGCCCTGGCCGGCATCAATCTCCACTTCGGCCCGGTGTTTTTCCTGGGCGTATTTCTCAACGCCTTCGTCTTCGCCTCCCTGGGGGTGACCTCGGCCATGCTCATCCGTTCTCATGCCGATCAGGCCCTGGTCACCAACTTCATCATTACTCCCATGGTCTTCCTCGGGGGCACCTTTTTTCCGGTGGAAGACCTTCCGGCCTGGGCCAGGTGGCCGCTAAAGCTTCTCCCCCTGACGCACGCCTCTCACCTCATCCGTTCGGTGGCTTACGGTCAGGCCGTGCCGGTTTTCTCCCTTCTGGTTTTGATGGTGCTGGCCCTGGCGGGTCTCTGCCTGGCCTATCTTTCCGTGGACCGGGCCCGGGATTGAAGTCCCATGGGGGAGAACGGTATACAAAGCCGGGACAGCAGCTTTCCCGGTTCGGGATTTAGGGTTGTTAAAGGAGCTCTATTCTGGAATAATAGGCTGGAAGGTTGGCATCTCTCCGTATTAAAGTTATATTTAGCGTAAAATTCCGAAAAAGGGGGATGAAATGACGTTTTCTTTCATGTTTTTAGTTCTTCTGGCCGTTTTGTTTCTTAGTTCGGCCATAAGGGTTCTCAGAGAGTATGAGCGGGCGGTGGTTTTTCGTCTGGGACGGTTTCTGGCGGTAAAAGGTCCGGGTCTTATCCTTCTTATTCCGGTAATCGATAAGATGCGGAAGGTGGATCTCCGGGTAACCACGTTGGATGTACCCTCTCAGGAGGTCATTACCCGGGACAATGTTTCCATAAACGTGAGCGCCGTGGTTTATTTTCGGGTGGTGGAGGCCGACAAGGCGGTAATTCAGGTGGAGGACTATTATTACGCCACGAGCCAGCTGGCCCAGACCACCCTGCGGAGCATTTGCGGCCAGGCGGAGCTGGACGAGATTCTGGCCGAACGGGAAAAGTTAAACGCCCGGATACAGGAAATTCTCGATGCCGATACCGAACCCTGGGGGGTCAAGGTCTCCAAGGTGGAGATCAAGGAGATCGATCTTCCCGAGGAGATGAAACGGGCCATGGCCAAACAGGCCGAGGCCGAACGTGAGCGTCGGGCCAAGGTTATCAATGCTCAGGGCGAGCTTCAGGCCTCCAAGACCCTGGCCGAGGCCGCGCGTATCATGGCCGAACAGCCGGCTTCCCTTCAGCTCCGCTTCCTTCAAACCCTGCGGGAGGTTTCAGCCGAAAACAATTCCACCATCATCTTTCCCCTGCCCATTGATCTCATTAAACCTTTTCTGGAGGGGTTCGGGAAACCGGACACGGAGCCTAAAAAGATTTGAACAGAAACTCCACCACCTCCACCGGGATAAGACCCCGGACCGAATTTCCGAGGTAGAGCCTTCCCCGCCAGAGGTCCGAAAGATGGATTTCTTTTTCCCGGCAGCGGCCGGTTTCAAGGAGGGTTTCGCGCAGGATCCCGGGGAGAAGCCCGAGGCTTAAGGGAGGGGTGTAAAGACGACCATCTATCTCCAGAAAGACGTTGCTGATGGTACCCTCGGTAAGGCGGCCCTTTTCATCAAAGAAAACGATTTCGGTGAGCCCCAATCTTTCGGCCTCCTCCCGGGCCTC
Source organism: Thermodesulfatator sp. (assembly GCA_027036915.1). GTDB lineage: Bacteria > Desulfobacterota > Thermodesulfobacteria > Thermodesulfobacteriales > Thermodesulfobacteriaceae > Thermosulfurimonas_A. The sequence continues at coordinate 7,174 of JALWCD010000145.1, forward strand.
CTCATACCATGGCCGGTGGGTGGTTTTGTGAAACAGAAAGGGGGAGTCCGGGGAAAAAGTCCGTCTTTTAAGCCCCACCCTTATGGGGCGGGAAAAGTCCTTTAAGGGGCCCGTTTCCAGACAGACCTCTCCCCATTCCGAAAGGAGGAGCCTCACGCGGGTCCTTTCGGAAAGCTTTCGTTCAAGTTTTTGGAGGCCTTCCCGGAGGCGATTTTCGGGAAAGGGCAGGGTAAAGTAAGCGGCGGAGCGCTTAAGGCGGGCCAGGTGTCTTTCGAGCCTTATAAAACCCTGGCCGGGCTCAAAGCGAAGGGTCTCAAGGAGGGCGAATTCCAGGGGATCCTCGGTGAGGAATCTGGCCTTTAAGAGACACTCCCGGTATTCTGCCTCGGGCTCGCTATCCCAGACGATGCCCGAGCCGATACCGAATTCTCCCCGGTTGCCTTTTAAGACCACCGTGCGGATGGCCACGTTGAAGACGAAGTCTCCGTTTGGTTTGATAAGACCGAGGGCTCCGGTATAGACTCCCCGAGGTTCGGCCTCAAGCTCCGCGATGATTTCCATGGTCCTTATCTTCGGGGCCCCGGTTACCGAGCCGCAGGGAAATAGGGCTTTTATGATTTCGTGAAAGGCGGTGCCCTCCCTGAGACGCCCCTCCACGGTTGAGATCATCTGGTGGACCGTGCGATAACGCTCAACCTTAAAGAGTTCCGGCACCCACACTGAACCTTTTTCACAGATCCGGCCGAGATCGTTCCGGATAAGATCCACGATCATGATGTTTTCGGCCCGGTTCTTACGGTCCTCTGAAAGCCATCGGGCGATCTTCCGATCTTCTTCGGGAAACCGACCTCGAGGAGCCGTGCCTTTCATGGGAGAACTCCTGAGAATTGAGCCCTTCCTCTGGAGGAAAAGTTCCGGCGAGAGACTCAGAACGGAAAAGTTCGGGGTTTCGAGCAGGCAGGCGTAGCGCACCCGCTGTTTTCTCAAAAGACGGAAAAAGAGCTTCCAGGGGTCTCCCTCGAACCGGAAATGATATTTCAGGGTGTAATTTACCTGGTAGGTGTCTCCAGAGGCGATATAGCTCTTGATGCGGGAGATAGCCTCCTGATAGGCCTCCGGAGAAAGATTTAAGGTGAGGTCGGATAAGCGGACGCCGGTCCCACCGGGGGAGGTCTTTATTTTAAAGGGCTCGGGGGTCTCGAACACCCCGAACCAGGCCAGGGGAACGGCCTCGGGCCGCCTTTCACGATAAGGCTTTAGTTTTTCCTCCAGATGGTATCCGAATTCATAAGTCAGAAAGCCTGTGAGGTAAAAACCCGCCTTTACGGCCTTTTCTATTTCCCGAAAAAACTCTTCGGGCTCTTCCCCTTCAAAAGTCAGGATCTTACGGGGCCTGCGGAATAGATAACCCTCACCTTCGGTATCGTAGGCGTTGAGCCAGAGGAAATAACTCATCCTGGAGGCTATTAACCCTTTACCAAGGCT
>JALWCD010000146.1 GCA_027036915.1 Thermodesulfatator sp.
GAGTTGGCCGCGTCGCCCAGCAGCGCACACAAATATCCATGAAAAGCTTAAAGGACCGGAAGCGCTCCATCCGATCCCTGATGGCGTTCAGTATGATCTCCTTCCAGTTCGAAGGCAGCTTCCAGTCCTCATCGTGGGGCTGCCACTCCCGGGGATTGGGCAACCCCAGCTCCTCCACCACCGAGGGTTTGCCCGCATAACAGTAAGTCCCCGGACGAAACTCCGGTTTGGTATCCATCCAGTGTTTGGCCGGCATCCGGTCGTAATTGACTTCCTTCAGCAACTCGTCCCTTTTAGGTAGTGCCATGGCTCAACCCCTTCCTTTAAGATTCTTTCTTTTCGTAACAATCCTCGTCTATCGGCTGACCGGCGGACTCCAGCTGCTCCTTAAACTTCTCCTGCCATTCACAGTAGGTAAGGAACTTGGGCGGGACCCCTTCCCACCAAGGGTTAATGTGCCGCACCCGGCGATTGTCGTTCGGAAGGTTCCGGGTGGGGCTGAAAAAGACCCCCACCATGTGAACCAGCTTGCTGAAGGGAAAATAGGCCACCAGCACGCTGATGAAGAAAAGATGTACGTAGAACACCAAGCCAATTCCCTGTGGAATTTTAGGATGGAAGGTCACCAGCCCCATGGTGAGCTCTTTTACCGAGGTGATGTCCACCCGCAGGAAATACCGCATGAGCATCCCGGAAATCACCAGCCCCAGGATGAGGAAAAGAGGGAAATAGTCCGAGGCGTGGGAAATGTAATTGACCTTGGCGTCCACCAAACGCCGCAAGAGGAGAAAAGCGAGACCCGCCAGGATGGCCACATCCGTTAAGTAAAGGTGCGGCAAACCGATATGGAAGAAACTGTCCACCGCATCCAGGGCCTGAATAAAATCGGGGACAGGATAGGAGAAAAGCCGGAAGTGCCGGATAAGAATGATGAAAAAGGACCAGTGGAAGAGGATAGCCCCCAGCCAGAGCCATTTGCTGGAACCGTAGTAGAGCTTGCGCCCGCGAAGGTCGGCCCGCAGATTCCGGAAAAGTGAACGAAAGGCCAGAACCTCAAGTGCCATCCTCAGGACCACCTCGAAGTTGTTGGCCGGGCTCTCCAGGCGACTGTGTTTGATCCAGGAAAGGCTCTTCTGCTGCCCGCAGGTGGTGGTGATCTTGAAGGGTACCGGAGATCTGGCCCAGTTTACCATGCGATAAACCAGGCCGATAACAAAGGTCAAAAAGGCGGCGTAAGGCACAATTACCCCGAACAGGGTGTAAAGCTTTAAAACCCCAACCCCCAACCAAACCAGAATCACCATCCCTATTACGGCCACCAATGCGGCTACCACGTTCATAGATCTCAACCCCTAATGAGTTTTTTCGTTATGTCCAGCCTCCGGAGGGAGGCTACCTTCCCGCTCGTCGTAAAGATACCCCGCCCTTTTAAGGAGCAGATAGAGCCGGCTTTTCCACTCCTGAAACTTAATCTCGTTGAGTTTCTCCCGGGCCTGCATGTAATGATTGAAGGCCCGGAGCATCATCGCGTCTATCCGATCCTCCACCTCCAGAAGGGCTTCCGGACCGAATTCCCGAAGGATCTCCTCCCCGGCCTCCTCTCGGACGGCCGATTTGAGATAAAAGAGAAAGGCCAGGGCCTCGGAAGGCCGACGACTCTGGACGGCCTCGATCTTGACGATCCGATCCAGATAATAATCCACCTTTTCCCAGACCAGGTCCCCGGCAAGCTGCGCCACCAACCCCTTGAGCCCTTCCTCCAGACGATAGCCCAGGGGATTCTCGAAGCGGTCGGTCTCCTTCTCCAGAAATCGAACGGTTTCCGGCGGGAAGGTCTGGTAGACCTTTTCCCGAAGATTTTTGAAGATGGCGCCCTGCCTGGCTTTTAAGATCCTTTCAGCCTTTAAGGACATGGCTTCCCTTTTAAAAGCAAAAAGCCCCCGGGATGTCAAGAGAGCTGAAGGGACATAAGCTCCGATGAAACGATTTTTAAATTTTTATTAGGCCCTTAATCTCTTTCTTTCGGAAAATTATGAAGATATACTCAATGAAAAAGACGGGTGAGCCTTCGGAGGGCGGAGAGACGTTCCTTCTCTCCGAGCCGGGCCCGGGCCAGGGCCTCTTCCAGGAAGGCCACGGTTTCGTCGTAGGTGCGACGATCCACCGGGAAGGGATGTCCGTCCTTGCCCCCGTGGGCAAAGGCGTAACGGGCCGGATCCTCGCGGGAGGCCCTGACCTCGTAGAGGAGTTCCGAGACCAGGGTCAGGGCCCGGAGACTTTTGGGCCCGAGCCCTCTTATCCCGAGGAGCTCCCGGAAACTCCGGGGAGGGTTCTCATAGGCCGAAAGAAGGACCCTTTCCAGCCCCCGGGGATAGAGATCCCTTTCCGAAAGGGTATGCCTTTTAGGTAAAATCAACCGGCGGGCCTTCTCTATTTCCTTTAAGACCTTCTCCGGAGACTCCCGCAACATCTCGCAGAGGGTTTCCCTCACCGTACGACTCGCACGGGCCGTAAGATCCAGAACCTCCCTTTCCTTCCTCACGGTGGCAATACCGCTGTGGGGTTCTTCCACGGGATCCCGCACGTTTCCCGAAAACCAGTGATAACGCCGGGCGTAGGCCGTGGTCTGGTTC
>JALWCD010000147.1 GCA_027036915.1 Thermodesulfatator sp.
GGGCGAGGGTGGTGGCCCGGGCCCGGGCCAGATTTTTGGGGATGATCTGCCCCAGAAGGAGCATGGCAGGGGGAAGTCCCAGAAAGGCCACCAGAGGGCCGTAGCGGGGAAAAAGCTCCAGGAGAAAACCGGTGGTGAAGACGCCGTTTGCGATCACGCAGAGGTTGAGCCCCAGGAGGGTGGTGGTGAGGAGTTTTTCGGGTTCCCGGAGAAGGCTTAAGGCCAGCCGGGCGCCCAGGTGTTTGCGGGCCAGGACCGCAAGCCGGGCCTCGCCCGCGGAGAGAATGGCGATCTCGGCCGCGGCGAAAAAGGCCTCGCCCAGAAGGAGGGTCAGAAAGACCAGGCTAGCCAGGAGTTTCACCGGGCAGTCTCTCCACGAGCAGGCTTTCTATCCGCCGGTCCTTAAGGGCCTCGACCCGGAAACGGAAACCGAACCCCCTGACCTCGGCCCCCTCTTCGGGAAGCTCTCCAAAGAGATGGAGGACCAGGCTGGCGAGCGTCCGGAACTCTTCGGCCGGCAGTTCGCCCCCGGTCTCCCGGTTGAAGTCCTCGATCTGCACCCAGCCTTTGACCAGATAGCGCCCGGGGCCAAGCCTTTTGATGGGCGGCTCTTTGGCTTCCTTCTCCTGGTAAATCTCTCCGAAAAGTTCCTCCAGTACGTCCTCCAGGGTGACCAGGCCGCTGATCTCGCCGTATTCGTTGACCACCAGGGCTAGCTTGAGTCGCCGGCGCTGGAATTCCTCAAGCAGGTTTCGCACCCGGGTCCTTTCCGGCACGAAAAAGGGCGGACGGACGATCTCCGAGAGCCGGACAGCCTTTTTCTCCAGGCGAGCCTTGAGCAAATCCTGAATGTAGAGGATGCCTGCCAGATTGTCGAGTTCTCCCCGATAGACCGGGATCTTGCGGAAAGGGGCCTTTTTCAGGCGGGAGAGCAGTTCCGGAGTGACCTCCTGATCCTCGAGGGCCCAGATCTCCTTCCGGGGGGTCATGATGGCCGCCACCGGCGTCTCCTCGGTCTCGAAGAGCCCGTAGACGAAAAGCCTCTCTTCAGCCCGAAGGGCCCCGGAATGGTAGGCCTCCTCCACCAGGCGTTTGATCTCTTCCTCGGGGGGAAAGCCCTTCGCGGCGGTTCCGCGAAGGCCGGCGGCTCGAAAGACGACCTGGGCCACCGCCAGCAGAAGGAGGCGCAGAGGGGCCAGGAGGATTTCGGCCCCCCTCAGGGGACGGGCCACCGCGCAGGCCACCCGTTCCCGAAACTTGAAACCCAGGACCTTGGGAAAGAGGTCCCCCCAGAGAAAGAGCAGCACGCTCATGAGGGGGTAGGCCACCCACTTTCCCAGGCTGCCCAGACTCTGGTAGAAGAACCAGCTCGCCAGGCCGGAGGAGATGATGTCCGCGATCTCGTTGCCCATGAGGACCGTGGTCAGGACCTTCTGCGGATCCCGCAGGAGATCGGCCGCCAGGCGACAGGCGGACCGGGAGCTCTTCCGGAGCTTGTCCATCTCCAGCCGGCTCAGAGAGAAAAGGGCGGTCTCGGAACAGGTGAAAAAGGAGGATAGCAGAATGAAAAGCGTGATCAGCAACCAGGCCAGCCAGGGATCCAAGGGTCCGTCTTCCCTCCTTCGGGCTTATCCGGTAAAAAAGATAATACCATGGAAACCCGATGGGTGAGCTACTTTCTGGCCGGGTCCCTGGTCCTGGTCATCTTCGGGGCCCTCCTGCGCCTCCTGCAACCCTTCTTTCAGCCGGTCTTCTGGGCCCTGATCCTTTCGCTCTATCTTTATCCCCTGAATCGTTTGCTGCGCCGGAAATTTAAGGGCCGACGGGGGCTTGCGGCTCTCGTCCTCACCCTTTCGGTGGTGGTCTTCGTCCTCATCCCCTCGGGCTTCGTGGTCACCGAGGTCACCAAACAGGCCATCGATCTCGTAAGCGGGGCCCGGGCCTTTCTGGAAAAGGGTCCCGAGGCCCTGGTTCCCTCCCCGGAGAAATATCCCCGGCTTTACGCCCTGACCCAGGGTCTGATGGCCAGGCTGGCTCCCTTTGAGACCCAGATCAAACAGGTACTGGCGGCCATGGCCTCGGGCACGGGGCAGTTCCTCCTGACCCAGGGCAAGGCCCTTTTTAAGAACACCGTTCAGCTCATCCTGAACCTGATCTTCATGCTGGTGACCCTTTTCTATCTCTTCCGCGACGGGGATCTCTTTTTCGAGGAGGTCAAGAACCTCCTGCCCACCACCCTGGAGGAGACCGAAAGGATCACGGGAAAGATTCAGGAGGTGTTGCGGGCGGTTCTTTTCGGAGGGCTCCTTACCGGGCTGGCCCAGGGGCTGGCGGCCCTCATCATCTACCTCATCCTGGGGGTGCCTTCGGCCATTTTCCTGGGGCTCCTTACCGCCGCGGCCTCCTTCGTCCCCATCGTGGGCACGGCCCTGGTCTGGGCCCCCACGGTGGTTTACCTCCTGATGAAGGGCTTCTTTATCAAGGGGCTCGTCCTTCTGGTCTATTGCGTGCTGGTGGTAAGCCAGATCGATTCCCTTCTTAGGCCCTTCATCGTGGGGTCTCAGACGGAGATCCACACCCTCTTCCTCTTTTTCAGCATCCTGGGAGGGCTCAAGACCTTCGGCCTCCTGGGGGTCTTCCTGGGGCCCATGGTGCTCTCCCTGGCCATTTCGCTGGTGGAGATCTATCGTCTCAAGGTCCTGCGGGATGCCAGAGCTGCCTGAGGTGGAGACCATCCGCCGGGATCTTCTCTTTTTGATCGGCCACCGGCTGGAGGGGGTGGAGGTTTATCTGCCGAAGATGGTGCGGCCCTCCCCGGAGGTCTTCCGTAGGGCCCTTGAGGGCCGGCGCCTCGCGGGGATCTCCCGCCGGGGAAAACTCCTGATCTTCGATTTCGGAGAAAAGACCCTTCTGGTTCACCTCGGTCTCACCGGGGCCCTCATCTATCAGGAGGACGGTCGCCGGCCTCCTCATACTCACGTGGTCCTCTCTTTCGAGGGAGGTTCTCTCCTTTACACGGATCTAAGGCAGTTCGGCTGGCTTGAGGTCCTGGAAAGCCGCAGGCTTCCGGAACACCGTTTTTACGCCTCGCTGGGACCGGATGCCCTGGGCCTGGACTATCCGGAATTTGAGACCCGGATCCTTCGGTCCCGACGGGCCATCAAGGCCCTTCTTCTGGATCAGAAGGTCATTGCGGGTCTGGGGAACATCTATACCGACGAGGCCCTCTTTCGGGCCGGGATCCATCCGGAAAGGAAGGCCGCCAGCCTCTCGAGAGCGGAGGTCCAGGCCCTTTATCAGGCCGTGCAGGAGGTCCTTCGACGGGCCCTTGAGCTTCGGGGTTCCTCGGTGAGGGACTACGTGGACGGTACCGGGAGCCCGGGCCGTTTCCAGGAGGAGCATCTGGTCTACGGCAAGCGGGGGCGGCCCTGCCCCCGCTGCGGCACCCCGCTGGCCTATCGGGTGGTGGCCACCCGGGGCACCACCTTCTGCCCCCGGTGCCAGACCTAAATCCTTCCCCCGTCCGGCTAAGGGGTTTACATTAAAAGTATGAAACGGCGGGACATCGTCCGCATAAGCGACATCCTGGATCAGATTCAGAGTTATCTTCCCGGGGCCAACACCTATCTCGTGGAGAAGGCCTACGTCTTTGCGGCCAAGGCCCACGCCGGCCAGATTCGAAAGTCCGGCGAACCCTATCTCTCCCATCCCCTGGCGGTGGCCTACATCCTTTCCCAGATGCGGCTCGATCTCCCCACCATCGCCGCCGGGCTCCTGCATGACACCGTGGAGGATTCCGCCACCACCATTGAGGACATTCGCAAACACTTCGGAGAGGAAGTGGCCCTCATCGTGGACGGAGTGACCAAGCTTTCGGCCCTGCCCACCTCCAGCCGGCTTCACCAGCAGGCCGAAAATTTCCGCAAGATGCTGCTCGCCATGGCCAAGGACCTGCGGGTCATCCTGGTGAAGCTTGCGGATCGGTTGCACAACATGCGGACGCTCGAGTATCAGCCGGAACACAAGCGGCGTCGCATAGCGCAGGAAACCCTGGATATTTACGCTCCGCTGGCCAGCCGCCTGGGTATCGACTGGCTCAAGCGGGAGCTTGAGGATCTCTCCTTCAGGTATCTCTACCCCGAGGACTACGAGAGGCTTAAGACCGAGGTGGAAAAACGGCTCGAGGAGGCCCAGAGCTATGTGGAGGAGGTCAAGGCCCTCATCCGCCAGACCCTTGAAGAACACGGTATCCGGGCCCGGGTTCTGGGGCGGGCCAAACACCTCTGGAGCGTTTACCGCAAGCTCGAACGTTACGGTCTTACCATCGATCAGCTGGATCAAATCTACGATCTCATCGGTTTTCGGGTGATCGTAAAGACGGTCAAGGAGTGCTACGAGGTCCTGGGAATCCTTCATGCCCTCTGGCCGCCCATCCCCGGACGCTTCAAGGATTACATCAGTCTCCCGAAACCCAACCTCTATCAGAGTCTTCACACCACGGTTCTGGGTCCCAAGGGCAAACGCATCGAGATCCAGATCCGCACCGAGGAGATGGACCACATCGCCAACGAGGGGATCGCGGCCCACTGGCTCTACAAGGAAGGGGCCATCCTTTCCCCGGGGCAGGCCAGGAAGTTCGAGTGGCTCGAACGCCTGGTGGAACTCCAGAAGGAGCTCCAGAATCCCCGGGAGTTTCTGGAATCCCTTCGGATGGATCTCTTCCCCGAGGAGGTTTACGTCTTTACCCCCCAGGGGGACATCAAGGTCCTTCCCCGGGGAGCGACCCCGGTGGACTTCGCTTACGCCATCCATACCGAGGTGGGACATCACTGTGCCCGGGCCTGGGTGAACGGCCGGCTGGTGCCGCTGGACTACGAGCTTAAGACCGGGGACATCGTCAAGATAGACACCTCTCCGCAACATCGGCCCAGTCGCGACTGGCTCAAGTTCGTGAAGACCAGTCGGGCCCGCAGTCGCATCCGCCAGTGGTTGCGTGCGGAGGAGAAGGAACGGGTGATCGCGGCCGGCCGGGAGATGCTGGCCCGGGAGTTCCGGAAACACCGGAAAAACGTCTCCGATTTCCTGGAGTCCGAAAAAGCCCTGGAGGTGGCCCGGAAGTTCAACTTCAAAAGCGTGGAGGATCTCCTGGCGGCCGTGGGCTACGGCAAGCTCACCCCGCTACAGGTGCTCAAGAAATACCTGGGGGAGGAGAAGCCCGGGGAGCCGCCCAGGATAGTCTGCGAAAGGGAGCCCGCCACCGGAGAGTACCGTTGCACCGGGGAAGTCCTTCTCATGGACGGCACCCGGGACGTGCTCTTTCACCTCAGCCGGTGTTGTAATCCCGTGCCCGGCGATGAGGTGGTGGGCTACATCACCCGGGGCCGGGGTATTTCGGTGCATCGCATAAACTGCCCCAACGTGGCCCTTCTCGACGACGAACGCAAGATCGAGGTCCGGTGGGAGAAGGCCGATGGCCAGGTGCACCCGGTGCGCCTCTCCGTGATCACTCAGGACCGCAAGGGCATGCTGGCCGCGGTCTCGAGTGCCGTTTCCGCCGCGGAGGCCAACATCCTCAAGGCCGAGGTGCAGACCACCCCCGACCGCCGGGCCGTCTTCGACATGGTGGTGGAGGTCACAGACCGGCGACACCTGGAAAAGATCATGGCCAACGTCCGGTCCGTGGACGGGGTCCTCAAAGTGGAAAGACGTCTGGCCTAGCGCACGGCCTTCTGGACTTTGCCGGCCTTGATACAGCGGGTGCAGACCCGCATACGTTTGACCTGGCCGTTCGGAAGACGGACCCGCACGCGCTGGAGGTTGGGATACCACCAGCGCCCGGAACGTTTGGCCGAATGACTGATCTTGTGACCGGTATGAGGGCGCTTGCCGCAGATCTGACAGATCCTGGCCATCCTTTATCCTCCTGGTCTAGAAATTCCCTCCCAACTGGAAGTTCCAGTTGCTGCTGTCCTCGCCGGGTTTCTTATCTATATTCCATCCGAACTCGATGCGCAAGGGCCCCATGGGGGAAAGCCACCGGATCCCGAATCCCACGCTTTTGCGGAGATCCGAGCTGTCGAAACCGTGGGCCTTGTCCCAGACCGTACCGGTGTCGAAAAAGAGAACCCCTTTGAGATTGATGCTCTTGAGGAGGGTGAAGATGGTTTCGGCCTGGAGGAAGGCCATGCGGGTGCCTCCGATGCGTTCCCCGGTCTCCGGATCGATAGGGCTTACGTCTCCGTAACGGTAGCCTCGAATGGAATTGAGACCTCCCAGGAAGAACCTTTCATAGACCGGAACCTTTTTGCCGGAACCCTCGGTGATGTAGCCGGCTCCGAGGTGCAGATGCCCTGTGAAACCAAAGAATAAGGGGAAATAGAGGTGTCCCTGATACACGGTCTTGAGATATTCGCTGTCTCCGCCCAGAAACTGTCCGGCTAGCTCGAAATCCAGCTGATGCAACATGCCTCCGGTGGGTACGAACCAGCGATTGCGGGTATCGTACACCAGGCCGGCCTCGATGGCGCTGGTGATCTTTATGTCGATGGATTCTTTGATGATGTCTGAGACGTAGGGGTTGAGATCCGTAAGATCCGTATCGTCGTAGCGGTACCCTCCGTAAACCCGAAGATCGGGGGTAAGGGGATACCCCAGTCGGAAACTTCCCCCGGAGGACTCCCGGGTAAAGTCCTCGTATTCCCGACTCCAGTTATAAAGGCTCAGGCCCAGGGAAAACTTGGTGTCCCGGAAATAGGGTTCCATGAAACTCAGGGCGTAGCGGTTTGAACGGGTGCCCAGGATGCCCTGGAAGGATAGGGTCTGGCCCTTACCCAGGAAATTGCGCTGAGAGATCTGCCCCATGAAGATGAGCTTGTCCACGGAGCTGTAACCCGCCCCGATACTGAAGGTTCCGGTGGGCTGTTCCTTGACCTTGACCCGGATATCCATGAGGTTTTCCTGTACGCCCTTTTCCTTCTCGAAACTCACGTCCTCGAAATATCCCAGACGACGCAGGCGGCCCTCGCTCTTTTTGAGACGACTGGCGCTGAAGGGTCTCTGTTCCACCACCAGGAGCTCTCGCCGGATGACCTTGTCCCGGGTCCTGGTGTTGCCCACGATCTCTATCCGGTTGACGTAGACCATTGGCCCTCGATCCACCCTGAAGGTCACATCCACCGTGTGGGTGTCCCGATGGCGCTTGAGTTCAGGATCTACCTTGGCGTAGGCGTAGCCCTTGTCCGCGAAGAGATCCGCTATGCGCATCTGGTCGCGCCGCAGGGCCTCCCGGCTGAAGTACTTTTCCCTGGGGAGCGTGAGTTCCTTGTAGATCTTTTCTTTGGGAAAGAGGTCCTGAAGGACCTCCACCTTGCCCACCCGGTAGCGGGGTCCCTCCTCGATGGGGATGGTGATATAGACCCAGCCTCCTTCCTCCCGGATCCTGGGTTCTCCTACCCGGGCCTCGATATAGCCGTGATTGTGATAGAAGGTTTCGATTTTTTCGAGATCCCGGTAGAGAAAGGCCAGACTGTAGACCCCGGGTTCGGCGGCCGGCTCCGGGGAAATGAAGCCCTTCACGGTCTGGGCCACCTTTTTGACCCAGGAGAAGGCCGTCTTCTCACTTACCGAAAGGAGTTTCTTGAGTTTCCGGTCCGAGAAGGCCCGGTTTCCGGTAAATTCGATCTTTTTGATGTAAAGTTTTCGGCCCTCTTTGATACGGAAGACGACCTTCACCCGGCGTCCGGCCAGGGTCTTGATCTCCGGGATCACCCGGGTGTGGTAGTAGCCTTTCTGCTGATAGACGGCCTTGATGGTCTCGGCGGCCTTGTCCACCTCCTTGAGGTTCAGGACCGAGAGCGGTTTCAACTCGATGACCTTTTTGAGATCCGCCTCACTTACGGCCTTGTTGCCCTCGAAGACGATCTCACGGATGATGGGTTTCTCCAGGACCACATAGGTGAGGATCAGACCTCCCTCGCCCTCCTCCACCTCCGCCCGAACATCCTCGAAATAGCCCAGTTTATAGATGTTCTTGAGATCCTCCCGGATCTTTTCCGGCTCGAGGAAATCGCCGGCTCGGGTGGAGACTTTGCCCAGGATGACCTCCTCGTCCACCCGGAGATTGCCCTTGACCCTGACCTCGATCACCTTCTCCTTTTCCAGGATGCCGGCCACCAGGGCTTCTCCGGCCTTTTCCTCCAGTTCGGGCCAGTCCGAAAGGGCGCCCGCGAGATAGGTGTGCCTGGGGGCCGGCCAGTCCTTACGGAGGAAGGAAAAATCCAGGCTCACCCGCCCCCCGATCTCCGTGACCGTGCCCCAGACCGCGGCCACAAAGCCCTCGTCCTCAAGCACCTGCCGTAGCTCTTCACCGGCCGGCGGAGGACCTTTGCGGATCTCCACCCGGAAACCCTGGGCCCGAAAGGTCTCCACCAGGCTTTCCTCAAGCCGCCTGAGGAGGAGGGGCCTTGCGCTCGGCCCCCGATAGGTAAGCTCGTAGAAGACCAGCGGGAGACGGAATTTCAGCTGGGCAGGGGTCGGGCAGGGAAGGAGGACGAAAAAGACCCAGAGGGCCAGAAAACTAAGCCTCCAGAGAGACCAGCTTTTCAAAGGGGACCTCCTTAAGTTTTCCG
>JALWCD010000148.1:0-3671 GCA_027036915.1 Thermodesulfatator sp.
GGGAGAGGGTTAACTGATTGAGGGAGATCGAAAAACCGGCCACCTGAAATTCCTCCCAGGGGATGTTTTTCAGATACCCGGAGAGGGTTTTTTCCGTAAGGGTGAGGACCTCCTGGTAGGACTTTGTCAGGCCCTCCCTCCGGGCCAGGCGCTGGTAGAGTTTGCGGGCCTGCGGGAGCATTTCCGGAAAAAGAAGGCCGGCTCCTACGCTTTCCGAAAGCCAGGAGGATTCGCAGAGCTTGAGATAGTCCTGATAACCGAGAACGTGAGCCAGATAAAGGTAGGGATGGAAGGCCCTTACGGAAATTTCCGGACAGGCCTTTTTCAAATATCCCTTGAGAACCCCCAGCTGAACTGAGGGACGGTTGAAAAGGGGCCAGGGCATGGCGATCAGGGCGACTTTCATTCCCTCTTGTTTTGGCGGAAGTTGTGTCCTATGGTTAAAGCTAAGTATAAAGGAGGTTGGGGATGGCCGAAAGGAAAGAATTGCGTCCAGAGGAACTCAGGGTGACCGTGGATCCCGACTCCCTGGGGGTGGCCTCCTCGGAGGATCTTCTTTCGGAGGAACCCTCGGTCATCATGGGGCAGGAACGGGCCATATCCGCCCTTTCCCTGGGGCTGAGGCTGGACGATCTGGACTTTCATATCTACGTGGCCGGAGAGGCGGAGCTCGGAGTCGAGTATCTTACCCGGGTGCTCACCGAGGAGGAAGCCCGCCGCAGGCCAGCGCCCTCCGATTGGTGCTACGTCTATAACTTTGAGGACCCGGATCGGCCGCTGGCTCTGGAGCTTCCGGCCGGAAAGGGCCGGGAATTTAAGAAGGACATGGCGGATTTCATCCGGACCCTAAGGGAACGTCTTCCCGAGGCCTTTGAGGACGAAAGTTATGTTCAGAAGAAGGAAGCTTTGCTCAAAGAGTTCAATCAGAAACGGGGAGAAATCTTTGAGACCCTTGAAAAGAGGGTTAAGGCCGAGGGGTTCATTCTTAACGTGGAGCCCATGGGGATGATGATCATTCCGGCCAAGGCCGACGGCACCCCCATGACCCCTCAGGATGTTCAGGCTTTGCCCGAGGAGGAAAAGGAGCGCCTGAAGGCCAAGAGCAAGGAACTTCAACAGGAATTAAACGCCACCGTGCGCAGCATCCAGAAACTGGAAAAAGACCTCCATGAAGCCCTGAAGAACCTGGATCGGGAGGTGGCCTCCCGGGTCATCCACTTTTATCTCCAGGACCTGACTCAAAAGTACGCCTCTCTCTCGCCGGTGGTGGAATACCTGGAAGCCGTGGCCCGGGACATCCTGGAACATCTGGAGGAGTTCCGGCAGATCCAGGGGAAGGAAGGGGCTCATCCTCCTTTTCCAATGCCCATGCCCCCTAGAGAGCCGGTCTTCCTGCGCTACGAGGTCAATCTTTTCGTGGACAATTCCGGAGCCGAAGGCGCGCCGGTGGTCTTCGAACCCAACCCCACCTATCCCCGGCTTTTCGGCTCCATCGAGCGCAAGGCCCAGTTCGGGGCCCTGCTTACGGATTTCACCATGCTTCGGGCCGGAAGCCTCCACCGGGCAAACGGGGGGTTCCTCATCGTTCGGGCCCTGGATCTTCTGCGGAATTTCTACTCCTGGGAGACCCTGAAGAGGGTGATCAAGAGCCGCAAGATCTTTCTCGAGGATCTGGGGGAACAGCTGGGACTTTTTACCACCAAGACCCTGCGCCCCAAACCTGTGCCTTTCCGGGCCAAGGTGATCCTCATCGGGGATCTTTTCCTTTATCATCTCCTTTACACCTTCGATGAGACCTTCCGGGAGCTTTTTAAGATCAAGGCTCCGCTTGAAGATTGGGTGGACCGCACCGAGGAGCGCACCCGGGAGTTCCTGCGCACGGTGGCCCTTATGGTCCGAAAGAAAAAGCTTCTTCCGGTCTCTGCCGACGGTCTGGCCTGGCTGGTGGAATACTCCTGTGAGCTTGCCGGCCGCAAGGACAAACTTTCTCTCAGACTTCCCGAGATCTTCGACACCCTGCGGGAGGCCGACTTCTGGGCCCGAGAGGAGGGGGCTCAGGAGATCAGGGCCTCGCATCTTGAAAAGGCCCTTTCCGAAAAAAGACGTCGGTTGTCCCTTCTCGAAGATCGTATTCAGGAAGCCATAGAGAAAGATCTCATCCGCATTCGGGTCACCGGTGAGGAGGTGGGAAGTGTAAACGGGCTTTCGGTCTATGATCTCGGAGACTATCGTTTCGGGCGTCCCACCCGCATTACGGCCAACGTCTCACTCGGTAAAGAGGGGGTCATCAATATCGAGCGAGAAGCCGAGCTTTCGGGAAAGATTCACACCAAAGGCGTAATGATCCTTTCGGGATTTCTCCGGGAACGTTTCGTGCAGGACAAGCCCCTGACCCTTTCGGCCACCCTCTGTTTTGAGCAGAGTTACGGTCTGGTGGAGGGGGATTCGGCCTCGAGTGCCGAGCTTTTCGCCCTGCTTTCGGCCCTTTCCGGGGTGCCCATAAAGCAGGGGATTGCGGTCACCGGATCCGTAAGCCAGAAGGGAGAGATTCAACCCGTGGGCGGAGTGAACGAAAAAATCGAGGGCTTTTTCCGGGTCTGTCAGGCCAGAGGGCTTACCGGTGAGCAGGGGGTGATCATCCCGGCCGCCAATGTGGACGACCTGGTGCTCAAGAAGGAGGTGGTGAAGGCGGTGGCGGAGGGGAAATTCCACATCTGGCCCATCTCCCGGGTGGAGGAGGGCATAGAGATCCTCACCGGGGTTCCGGTCGGAGAACCCGGCCCGGATGGCCGTTATCCCGAGGGCACGGTCTTTTACCTGGTGGACAAACGTTTAAGGGAACTCGCCGAACGAGCCCGCGAATTCGCCCGGGAGGAGAAGGAAAAGGAAGCTTGAGCTTTTCTCAGCCTAAAGATCTTCCAAAAGGTCCGAAACCTTTCCCTGTCTAAGATCCTTTTTTGCCTGGTTTAAAATTTTTCGGAATTCCTCCCGGTGAGTTAAATAGAATTGTTCCCATTCCCAATCTTCTACGAGTTCCTCAAGGACACTCCTAAACCTTTCTTCTACTCGTTCTAAAAGATGCGGAGGAAGACTTTGAATCATTTCTATAAGGGTTGCTCTAACTTCCTCGGCCATGATAAAGTCTCCCTAAATGAGATCCCTTAAGTCTTCTGGCTTTCAAAAATATTTTAAAAGACTTCCTCCGGAAATACAAGAAAAAGCTCGTAAAGCTTTCAAACTCTGGCTTGAGAATCCATTCCATCCCTCGCTGCGCTTCAAGTGCATAGACCGTGAAGAAAACGTGTGGTCCATACGGATTGATCGCAATTATCGAGCGTTGGCCTATAAAGAGGGGGATTTCTTTTTGTGGTTTTGGATAGGACCTCATAAAGAATACGATCGCAAGCTTTAGATCCTCACTCCCCGCCGAGCCTTGGGGTCTTACCCCGGTGCCAGAGGTAGACCACGGGACTGGCCACGAAGACCGAGCTATAGGTCCCCACGATCACGCCCAGGAGAAGGGCCAGGGCAAAATCCCGCAGAACCACCCCTCCGAAAAAGAAAATGGACAGGATCACCAGCAGAGTCGTCAGGGTGGTGATGATCGTGCGGGCCAGCATCTCGTTTACACTGCGGTTGATAATTTCCTCAAAGGGGGTCCTTTCCCCGAG
>JALWCD010000148.1:3681-8622 GCA_027036915.1 Thermodesulfatator sp.
TTTACGGATGTTTTCCCGGATGCGGTCGAAGATGACCACGGTGTCCGTAAGGGAGTAACCGGCTAGGGTCAGGAGGGCCGTGATTAAAAGGAGAGAAATCTCCCGGTTAAGAAGATAGAAAATCCCCAGCACCGCAAGCACGTCATGGAAGGTGGCCACCGCGGCGGCCACACCAAAACTGAGCTTGAACCGAAAGGCCAGATACAGGATGAAACCGGCCAGGGAGATCAGGATGGCAATGATGGCTTTGCGCTTGAGCTCCCGGCTGATGGCCGAACCGATCTCCTCCTTGCCGATAAGCTGGAAGCCGATCTCGGGGAATCTTTCGGAAAGGACTTTGGTGATGAGTTTTTCCGTGGCCCCCACGGTTTCGGTCCTCTCGCGTACGCGAACCAGAAGTAAGTTTTCGTCTTTGACGTCCTGGAGCTGAAATCCCTTAAGACCGGCTTCGGCCAGGGCCTTGCGCACGGCATCCAGTTCGAAGGGTTTTTCGGCCCGGTAATAGGCCAGAACCCCGCCCCCCAGGTCCACACCGAGATTGGCCGCTCCCCGCGAGATCTGAACGAAGGCGATAAGCCCCAGGGCCACCAGCACTCCGGAGAGACCAAAACAATAGCGCCGGAACTTCATGAAATCGAGAGAGGGTTTTCCGATGATCTGGAGGAAGTTGATCTTCGGAGTGCGGCCCCTGGCGATAAAGGCGTCGTAGACGATCCGGGTGGCAAAGATGGCCGTAAAGAGGTTGATCACGATACCGGCCGAAAGGGTTACGGCGAAGCCCTTGATGGGCCCGGTGCCGAAAAGGAAAAGGGCCAGGGCGGTGATAAGGGTGGTTACGTGGGCGTCCACGATGGTCCAGAAGGCCCGGTCGTAGCCGGCGTTGATGGCTGCTCTGGGGGGGCGTCCCAGCAGGAGTTCCTCACGCATCCGTTCAAAGATGAGTACGTTCGAGTCCACTCCCATGCCCATGGTCAGGATGATACCCGCTATTCCGGGGAGGGTCAGAGTGGCCCGGAAAAGACTCAACACGGCCAGCAGGAAAAGTACGTTCAGGATGAGGGCCACGTCGGCGATGAAGCCCGAAAAACGATAGTAGACGATCATGAAGACCAGGACCGCCATTCCTCCCAGCAGCCCTGAGACCAGCCCCCTATGAATGGAATCCCGTCCCAGGGTAGGGCCCACGGTAATGTTCTGGATGACCTTGACCGGGGCGGGCAGGGCTCCGGCCCGGAGCACAATGGCCAGATCCGAGGCCTCCTCATAGGTGAAACCACCGGAGATCTGGGCCTGACCGCCCGGGATCCGTTCCCGAATCACCGGGGCCGAACGCACCACGTTGTCCAGCACGATGGCGAGCCTCCGGCCCACGTTCTCCGCCGTCACCCGCTCGAAGATCCGGGCTCCCCGGGAGGTAAGGGTCAAAGAAACGTAGGGTTCGTTGTAGGGGCCGCCGATACGGACATGGGCGGTCTTGACCATGTCTCCGGTAAGAAGGGCCCGACGTTTGAGGATAATGAGGCGTTTGATTGTCCGTCCGGTCTCCCGATCACGGGTTACCCAGAAGTAGACCTCGTCTCCCGGAGGAAGGTAGGGGCGCAGGATCCGGTTCAGGTCCTCCCGGGTATAATCGGGTTTGAGGCGTCCGTCCTTGAGGGCTTTGTCAATGAGGCTGTAATAAAAGTCGATCTTGCGCATGGCCTCTTCGTCCACCAGCTTGAACTCCAGTTGCGCGGTCTGGCCGATGAGTTTCAGGGCCCGCTCCGGATCCTTCACCCCTGGGAGCTGAACCACGATCTTATCCCGTCCCTGGCGTACGATGACCGGCTCCGTGACCCCGAACTGGTCCACCCGGTTACGGATGACCTCCAGGCTCTGTTCCACGGCATGATCCTTTATGAAACGGGCCCGTTCTTCGGCCAGGGTAACCAGCAGCTCAGGATATTCACCTTTCCTTTCCTCAAGAATCCTGAGCTCCGGATACTCCTTTTCGATCAGGTTTCTGGCCCGGGCGAGATCGGCCGCACTCCCAAAAGTCAGGAGGAAACCTTCCGGGGTCTCCTTTACGGTTACCCGGAGCCCACGCTTGCCCAGGGCCTCCCTTAGATCCTGCACCGAGGCGTTGAGGGCGTTGCGGAGGGCCTTATCCACGTCCACCTTGAGTACCACGTGCATCCCGCCCTGGAGATCGAGTCCCAGTTTGAGTCTGGCCCCGTAAACGTATTTTTTGAACCAGGTGGGAAGACCAGCATAAAAGGAGGGCAGAACCAGGACCAGCGAGACGAGGGTAAGTAGCAGAACCAGAAGGATCTTCACTTTCAGATAGCGGGGCATAGAAAGCCTCCTCTCGAAAAAGGTTTTTTCTCTCCTATCCCAAAACCCGGGCTTTGGCAAGCTTTAACGGCAGAGTCCTTCCCGGAGATGGGCGATATTCCTGCGAAGGAGCTCAAAGAAGGATAGCCCGCGATCTTCCTTGAGGAGAGGCAGTCCGGGATTGAGGGTCAGGACCCGGGCACCGGTCTCACGCCGAAAGAGCGGAACATATTTCTGGAAACCCGGATCGAGAAGGAATACGGCGGGAAGCTTTTCCTCCCTGATCAGGTTAAGGATTTTCCGGAGCCTTCCCGGAGAAACCTCGCTTTCCGGGTGGGGGCCGGCCAGGGCCACCTGGAAGAGATCAGCTTCTCTTAAAAAGGCCCCCAAGGCCGCATGGCCCAGGATGACCACCTTCCGGTATCGACAGTTCGAAAGCTCTTTAAGGTCCTCCCGCAGGGACTCTATCTCGGCCAGCACGGCGGTGGCCCTCCGGGTGTACAGGGAGGCCCTAGAGGGCTCCAGGCGGGCCAGGGTCTCGGCAAGTTTACGGGTAAAGAGGGCAAGTTTCCGAAGGTCGAGCCAGAGATGGGGGTCTTCCAGCTGGCTTTCTTCGGAAAGGAAAAGGGTCTTTCGGGCCAGAAGCGGATTTTTCCGGATCCAGGGTTCGAAACCCACGGCCAGGATGAGGTCGCTCTTAAAGAGTCTTTCGAAATCCCTGTATCCGGGCTCGAAGTGATGGGGATCGAGCCCCACCGGGATAAGCA
Source organism: Thermodesulfatator sp. (assembly GCA_027036915.1). Taxonomy (GTDB): domain Bacteria; phylum Desulfobacterota; class Thermodesulfobacteria; order Thermodesulfobacteriales; family Thermodesulfobacteriaceae; genus Thermosulfurimonas_A. Next base: position 6,762 of record JALWCD010000148.1, read on the forward strand.
GATGGACCTCTTTCTCTCCGGCTATTTTTTTGGCTATTTCGGCCAGGGGAAAGGTGGTCGCCGTGAGGGTGAGGGCCCGGACGGAAAGGGCCTTTAAGGACCAGAACAGAAGGCCTAGAAGAACTATTTTCCGGGCCGATCCACGCATAAGGCTTTTAAAGCTCAGGCCTCGGGCCAGATCACCAGAATCTGTCCCGGAAGTATGTTATTGGAGGAAAGATTGTTCCAGCTCTTGATTTTCTGGATGGAGACCCCGAATTTTCGGGATATATGCCAGAGGGTGTCCCCCCGGCGCACGCGATAATAGGTAGCCCTGGCATTTTCGGTCGTTACCCGGGCCACATAGAAGCTGGCCTGCTCCCGATAGGGAATTACCAGGATCTGGCCCGCCCGGATGAGACTCCCGCGCAGGCCATTGACCCGTTTCAGGACTTTTACGGGCACCTTATAGTAGGAGGCGATTTTGAGGAGGGTTTCTCCCCTTCTTACCCGATGGCGCAGGGCCTTTCTATGATAGACGAATCTTACCTGTTTGAGATATTTCTTTACGGCCTCCGCGGTCCCAAAAGGAACCTTTACGGGGTAGCTTTCGAGATAGGGCGGAGTTTTAGCCCGGCGGAGTTCGGCGTTGAGCCAGCGAATGGTCTCGTAATCCACCCCGGCCGCCAGGGCCACCATGCGAAGATCGGTCCCCCCCGGGACCTCCACCGTTTCGTAATCCAGAGGGGGGTCGTATTTGACAAAAAAACCGAACTTTTCGGGATTTTTGGCGATAATGGTGGCGGCCATCCATTTGGGGAGATAATTTTTGGTCTCCCGCCGGAGATACCGATAGCGGCAGAGGCGCCAGTAATCCCGGGTACGATACCTGAGGATGGCCCGGTAAATCTTGCCCTCGCCGGCGTTGTAAGCCGCGCAGGCCAGACGCCAGTCGCCGAACATGGAATAGAGATCCGAAAGATAAAGGGCCGCGGCCTCGGTGGCCTTTTCCGGGTCGCGTCGTTCATCTATCCAGTAGTTGATCTTAAGACCGTACTTTCGGGCCGTACCCCGCATGAATTGCCATATCCCGCAGGCCCCGGCCCGGGAATAAGCAAAGGGGTTGAAACCACTTTCTATCATGGCTAAATAGGCCAGGTCCCTGGGCAGACCATATTTCTCAAAGGTATTCTCTATCAACGGAAGATATCTTCCGGATCTTTTCAACCAGAGGGAAAACATATCCCGTCTTTTCTGGGTGAAATACTTTATAAAATAATTCACCTGATCATTTAAATTCGGAGGTAATTTTTCGGAAACAATCTCTTCGGGAAGAAGCTCTAAATGCTCCTCAAGGATATTCTCGTCCCGATATTCTTCCCCTAAAGAGTAGGCTTTCTGCTGAAAGGGAAAACAGAAGGAAGGGAAGAACCAGAAACAAAAAACGAAGAAGAGACAGAAAATAAACTTTCCTTTCATGGCCGAAACTCTTATACCAAAAGGGAGAAACAGGGTCAAGGGGCAAGTTTGAAATAAACTTGACAAAAACTCTAGATGAGTTATTGTCTTAAAAAGGTTTTAAAGAGAGGCCAAGAATGTTGTCCAAAGAAAAGATCGATTTTTATAGAAATTTAGGGCTTAAGATCACCCCCCAGCGTCTGGCTATTCTGGAATATCTGGAGGGGAATACCTCTCATCCTACGGCCGAGGATATTTATCGCCATGTGAGTCAACAATTTCCGAGCATGTCTTTTGCCACCGTTTACAATACCCTGGAGGCCCTGAAGGAAAAGGGGCTGGTTGTCGAACTGCATATCGAAGGGGGTAAGAAACGTTTTGACCCCAACACCAAACCTCACCACCATTTTTATTGTGTTTCCTG
>JALWCD010000149.1:0-613 GCA_027036915.1 Thermodesulfatator sp.
CTACGGTCTCGGTGGCGGTGCTGATCGCGGTCTTCCTGGGGGTGCGGGCCAGCCTGGTGGTGCTGGTGGCGGTGCCGGTGACCCTGGCCATCACGCTCCTGGTCTACTACCTCTACGGCTACACCTTAAACCGCGTCACCCTCTTCGCCCTCATCTTCTGCATCGGTATCCTGGTGGACGACCCCATCGTGGACGTGGAGAACATCGTCCGGCATTTGCACCTTCCGGAAAACGCCGGGCGTCCCTTCCGGGAGGTCATCATCCGGGCGGTGAACGAGGTCCGGGCCCCGCTGATCCTGGCCACCCTTACGGTGATTGCGGCCATCGCTCCCATGGGCTTTGTGCGGGGGCTCATGGGGCCCTACATGCGGCCCATGCCGGTGGGGGCCTCGGTGGCCATGCTGCTCTCCATGGCGGTGGCCTTCGTGATCACACCCTGGACCGCCTATCACCTCCTGCCCAAAGACATCCGGCACGAACACCGGGAAACCCTCATCACCAGGACCTATCGCTGGCTCATGGGGCACCTCATCCGGAGCGCCCTCTGGCGCTGGACCTTTCTTTTCTTCGTGAGTTTTCTTTTCCTCCTTTCCTGCTCGCTCATCTACTTCAA
>JALWCD010000149.1:623-8601 GCA_027036915.1 Thermodesulfatator sp.
ACTTCAAAAAGGTCTACGTCAAGATGCTGCCCTTTGACAACAAGAGCGAGTTTCAGATCATCCTGAACCTTCCGGAGGGCACCCCTCTGGAGAAGACCCTTCGGGTGAGCGAGGAGGTGGCCCAGGCCCTGCTGAAGGAACCCTATATCACCGACATGCAGCTTTACGTGGGCACGGCGGCCCCCTTCAACTTCAACGGTCTCATCCGGCACTATTATCTCCGCCAGGGAGACCACGTGGCCGACATCCAGGTGAACCTGGTCCCCAAGCACGCGCGTGATCTCCAGAGTCACGACATCGCCAAACGGGTGCGGCCCCTGGTCACGGCCGTGGCCCGGAAGTACGGAGCCCGGGTGACGGTGGCCGAGGTGCCTCCCGGGCCTCCGGTCCTCCAGTCCCTGGTGCTCGAAATCTACGGCCCGGATTACGAGAAACAGATCGAGCTGGCCCGCCGGATCAGGGAGATCTTCGCCCGTACGCCCGGGGTGGTGGACGTGGACTGGTACATGACCGAACCCCAGACCGAATGGCGCCTGGTGGTGGACCGAAAGAAGGCCGCTTTGTCCGGCGTAACACCGCAACGGGTACTCGAGGTCCTGGAGGTGGCCCTGCGCGGGAAGGTCCTGGGGCTCTTCCATGACCCCACCGCCCGGGAAGACGTCTTCATCCGCCTGCGGTTTCCCGAGGCCGAACGTTCTTCCCTTCCCGATCTTTCCGAGATCAAGGTGCGGAATTCCGCGGGGAAGCTGGTACCCCTTTCCGAAGTCGCCCGCTGGGAGAAGGGCGTGGTGCCCCATCCCATCTACCACAAGAATCTCCATCCGGTGGTCTACGTGGTGGGGGACCTGGCCGGAAAGGAGGAGGCCCCGATTTACGGCATCCTGAAGATCAACCGGGCCCTGAAGGAACTGCGGGCCCCGGACGGAAGTCCGCTCAAGATCTATTACACCCACCTGCCCTTCTCTAGCCGGGAGTGGGCCGTCAAGTGGGACGGCGAGTGGCAGGTAACCTACGAGGTCTTCCGCGATCTGGGGCTGGCCTTCGGAGCCTGCCTGATCCTGATCTATTTCCTGGTGGTGGCCTGGTTTAAGTCCTACACCGTGCCGCTGGTCATCCTGGCGCCCATTCCCCTTTCCCTCATCGGGATCATCCCGGCGCACGCCCTCATGGGGGCCTTCTTCACCGCCACCTCCATGATCGGGTTCATCGCCGGGGCCGGAATCGTGGTCCGCAATTCCATCATCCTGGCGGACTTCATTGAGCTGCGTCTGCGCGAGGGCTACCCCCTTGAGGAGGCCGTGATCGACGCCGGGGCCATCCGTTTCCGGCCCATGCTCCTTACGGCCGCGGCGGTGGTGGTGGGAAGCTTCGTCATCCTGTTCGACCCCATCTTCAACGGTCTGGCCCTCTCCCTCATGGCCGGAGAGGTGGCTTCCACCCTCTTCTCCCGGATGGTGGTCCCCATCCTTTATTACCTGGATCACCGGATCAAGAAGGAACGCCGCCTGGTCCTTTAAGGGCTTGAATTCCGGGGGGCCGGGGGCTAACCTAGGGTAAAATACGGGGGCTTACGGGATGCCCGAGGTTTTCTTTTTCAAGCTCACGTTGTTGCTTTACGCCGTGGCTACGGTGGGTTTCTTTATCTACTTTTACACCCTTCGCCCGGAGGCCCTGAAAGGGGCCCGGTGGGTCTTCCTTTCGGGGTTTGGCACCCACACCCTGAGCCTTCTTCTGCGGCTCAAGACCCTCAAGGCCCCGCCCGTAACCTCCTTCCACGAGGCCACCTCCTTCCTCGCCTGGGCGGTGGTGGGGGTGTATTTCTTTCTCTCCTATCGCGGACCAAAGGTCTACACCCTGGGCACCTTCCTGGCCCCGTTGGTGCTCTTCCTCATGATCATTTCGGCCATCTCCCCGGCGACCATCCTGCCCCTGCCACCGGCCCTCCGCAGTTTCTGGCTCCCGATCCATGCCATCCTCTCCCTGGTCTCATATGCCTTCTTCCTGGTGGCCGCGGTGGCCGGACTCATGTATCTCGTTCAGGAAAGGCAAGTTAAAAAGAAGACCCTGGGCGGAATCTTCCGCCGCCTGCCTCCCCTTGAATCCCTGGACCGTCTGAACGAACTCTGTCTCAAGTACGGTTTTCCCCTTCTCACCCTGGGGATCATCACCGGGGCCCTCTGGGCGGAGGAGGCCTGGGGCTCTTACTGGAGCTGGGATCCCAAGGAAACCTGGTCCCTGATCCTCTGGTTCATCTATGCCGCGCTACTACACGAGCGCCTGATCGTGGGCTGGAGAGGGCGACGGGCGGCCCTCATGGCCCTCCTGGGCTTCGTGGTCTGGATCATCAGCTTTTTTATGGTAAATCTCTTCCTGTCCGGGTTGCACACCTATGGAAAATGGACTTAGAGAAAAACTGCTTCTTCTGGGGCTCAACCATCGCACCGCGCCGGTGGAGGTGCGGGAAAAGTTCGCCCTGGAGAAGAAGGACCGGCACCCCCTGGAACTCCTGAAAAACGAGGTTCCGCAGGCCAACGAGGCCTATTTCCTTTCCACCTGTAACCGGGTGGAATTCCTGCTGGTTACGACGGCCCCGGAAGAGACCTTAAGTCGGCTAAAAGGGCTCCTTTCCCGGGAGACCGGGCTGCCCCGGGAGGCCTTCGAGCCCCATCTCTACCTCCTGCGGGATCTTGAGGCTGTAAGGCACATCTTCCGGGTGGCCTCCGGGCTCGACTCTCTGGTTCTGGGGGAACCGCAGATCCTGGGCCAGGTCAAGGAAGCTTATCGTGAGGCCGTGGAACACCGCACCACCGGCCCCATCCTGAATCGGCTTTTACACCGGACCTTCTCCGTGGCCAAAAGGGTGCGCACCGAGACCGGCATCGGTTCCTACGCCGTCTCGGTGAGTTACGCCGCGGTGGAGCTGGCCAAGAAGATCTTCGGCTCCCTGAAGGGCAAAGTGGCTCTTCTGGTGGGGGCCGGAGAGATGGCCGAACTTGCGGCCCAGCATCTCCTGGCCGCCGGGGTGGAAAGGATGCTCGTGGCCAACCGAACCCTCTCCCGGGCCATCGAACTGGCCGAGCGCTTCCGCGGGGAGGCCTATGGCCTGGAGGAGCTTTCGGAGTGTCTGCTCAGGACCGACATCGTGATCTCCTCCACCGGGGCCCCGGGATACGTCATCACCCGGGAGATGGTGAAACCCCTTCTGCGCAAGCGTCGTCTTCGGCCCCTCTTTTTCATAGACATCGCCGTGCCCCGGGACGTGGAGCCCGCAGTTAACGAACTGGAAAACGTCTACGTCTTCGACATCGACGACCTCAAACAGGTGGTGGAGGAGAACCTGGACCGACGGCGGCGGGAGGCCCTGCGGGCCGAAAGGATCATCGAGGAGGAGGTCCTCAAGTTCGAAAGATGGCTTCGGGAGCTTGCGGTTTATCCCACCATCAAGGCCCTGCGCGCCCGGGCCGAAGCCATCCGTCAGCGCGAGCTGGCCCGTACCCTGCCCCGTCTGCGCGATCTCTCCCCCGAGGAAAGGGAGGCCCTGGAACTCATGACCGAGGCCATCGTGCAAAAACTCCTCCACGCCCCCATTGCCTACCTCAAGATGGGATATCATCGTCTGGGTCGGGAGGCCATCACCACCGTAAGACGGGTCTTCGACCTGGATGAAGACCTGAAAGAACTCTCGGAGGAACGGCCTCCCGCCCTGCCGGAGACGGTCCGGAAGGAGGTTTAGAAAGGCAGGTCGTCGTCCGGAGGGGGTTCCGGCACGGAGTCCTGGCGGCTTTCACCATACGGCCCGAGGGAAGAGCTTCCGCTTTCGACTTCCCGGCGGCCGTCCAGCATGCGCATGTCGCTGGCCACGATCTCGGTGATGTAACGCCGCTGCCCCTCGCGATCCTCGAAGGAACGCGTGCGCAGGCGCCCCTCGATGTAGACCTGGCGCCCCTTGGAGAGATATTCCCCGCAGATCTCGGCCAGACGCCCGAAGGCCACGATCCGGTGCCATTCGGTGTGTTCCTGACGTTCCCCGTTTTTCATCCAGACCTCATTGGTGGCGATGCGGAAGGTGGCCACGGGCTGGCCCTCGGCGGTGTAGCGGATCTCAGGATCGGCCCCCAGGCGACCAACCAGGATGACCTTGTTTACACTCATCTTTAACCCTCCAGGACCTTGAGATAGACCTTGCGGGTGCGGGGCCCGTCGTACTCCGCAAAGAAGATGCGCTGCCAGGTGCCGAGCACCGGACGTCCGTCCTCCACCAGAAGGGAGAGACAGGGCCCGGTAAGGCTGGCCTTGACGTGGGCCGGAGAGTTGCCCTCCAGATGCCGATAAGCGTAATCGTAAGGGGCCAGACGCTCGTACACCCGGAGGATGTCCTCGGCCACCGCCGGATCCGCCCCCTCGTTGATGACCAGCCCGGCCGTGGTGTGAGGCACGTAGAGGAAACAAACCCCGCTCCTGACCCCCTTGAGCCGGCGGGCGACCTCCTCGGTAATGTCAATGAACTGGGCCCGGGCGGTGCTCTTTACGGTAATGACCTCCATCTCGCCCTCCTCTCCGGGGATCAATAAAACTATATCCCCTCCCCTTCGGTTGTCAAAGAAATTTTTAAAGGGCATAATGGGCCTAAAGACCAAGTTCGGAGGTTGGCCCATGTTAGTCAAGGATTGGATGACCGAAGAGGTGATCGTTCTAGACGAAAACGCCTCCATCATGAAGGCCTCCCAGATCATGAAAGAAAACAACATCCGGCGTATTCCGGTGGTAAGGGCCGGCAAACTGGTGGGTATCGTCAGCGACCGCGATATCAAGGAGGCCACGCCTTCCAAGGCCACGGCTCTGGACGTGCACGAGCTCTATTACCTCCTCTCGGAGGTCCGGGTGAAGGACATCATGACGCCCGACCCCATCACCGTGAGGCCCGAGGACACCGTGGAGTACGCCGCGGTTCTCATGCTCGAGAATCGCATCTCCGGGCTTCCGGTGGTGGACGATGAAGGACGGGTGGTGGGCATCATTACCCAGACGGATGTCTTCAAACTTTTCGTGAACATCACCGGTATTTATTACGGTCCCATCCAGATAGGACTTGAAATCGAAGATCCCTCCACCCTGGACGAGATCACCCGGATCGTGGTGGATCACGGGGCCCAGATCATAAGCATTCTTACCTATCGGGAAGAAATCGACAGTCCCCGGAGACAGGTTTTCGTGCGCATCAAGGATCTGCCGGGCGAAAAACTGGAGGCTCTTCTTAAAGCCTTCCAGGAACGCTATCAGGTGCGCTACTGGGCCCGGGATGACGTAAGCGCTATCCGCTCGCGGGACATTAGCGCCACCAGAAAAGCCATTTTAGAGGAAAGCCTCGCCGAGGCCTGAGGGGGGGAACCTCCCGGATCTCCGGCGCCCGGGCCTCGGGATAAGGGAGCCAGATCTCCTCCGGCTGGCCCAAAGGGTTGCGGTCCTTGAAGGGCACGAAGGTGATGCCCTCGGGGACGGGGAAATCCTGGCGGGCATGGGGGATGGCCTGCATAAGTTCAAGCCAGATAGGACAGGCCGCCCGGCCGCCGGTCTCTAGCCTTCCCAGTGATTTCGGGGTGTCGTAACCCACCCAGACGCCGCAGGTGTAGCGGGGGGTAAAGCCGATGAACCAGGCGTCCTGATAGAGGTCCGTGGTGCCGGTCTTGCCTCCGGCCGGAACCCCCAGGGCCCGGGCGCATTTCCCGGTGCCCTCCCGGACCACCTCCCTGAGGAAAAAGGTCATCACGTAGGCCGTCTCCGGGGAAAGCACCCTCCTTTTCCGGGGACGGGCGCGATAGATCTCCCGGCCCTCGCGGTCGTAGATCGCGGCTACCAGATGGGGTTGAACCAGCTCGCCCTGATTGGGAAAAACGGTATAGGCCCGGGTGAGCTCCCAGGGTGAAACACCGATGGTTCCCAGAGCGATGGAAAGATTGCGGGGGAGTCGGGAGGAGATCCCCACCATTCGCAGGGTCTCTTCGACTTCCCCCAGGCCCAGGGCCCGGGCGATCTTCACGGCCACGGTGTTGCGGGAATCCACCAGGGCCGTGCGCAGGGAGATGATACCCAGATAGCGTTGATCGAAGTTTCTCGGTCGCCAGAGGCTTTCCGGTCCCTCGCCCGGGAAGATCACGGGCTCGTCCATGACCAGGGAGTCCGGTCGCAGGAGGTCCTCCTCAAGGGCCCGGGCCCAGAGAAAGGGTTTGAGGGCCGAGCCCGGCTGCCGGCGGGCAAAAACCGCCCGGTTGAACTGACTCTCCCTGAAGTCTCGCCCCCCTATAATGAGCCGGACCTCTCCGGTGGGATTTTCCAGACAGACGGCGGCCAGCTGAGGCTTTCCGCGGGCCCGATGCCGGCGGGGTATCTCCGAAAGTTTTTTCAGGATCCCGGGAAGGGCCCTTTCCAGCCAGGCCAGATCCAGGGTGGTGTATATCCGATAACCCCCGGTAAATAATCGCTCCCGACCGAGCATTCGCTCCAGGCGTCGCTGGACCACCTGAAGAAAATATCCGGCCCGGGGATCCGGCGAGAAGTCCATGGGGTTGAGCTTCAGGGGGGCTTTCCAGGCCTTTTGGGCCGTCTCCCAGGTGATGTACCCCTCCTCGGCCATGCGTTTGAGGACGTAGCGGCGGCGATTCAGGGCCGCCCGGGGGTTCCGGAGGGGGTTGTAGCGGCTGGGTGCCGGGGTAAGCCCGGCGATGAGGGCCGCTTCGGGAAGGGTTAGCTCCCAGACGTGTTTCCCGAAGTAGGTGAGGGCCGCGGCCTCCACCCCGTAAGCCCCGGCCCCGAGATAGATGTGGTTGAGATAGATGTTCAGGATCTCGTCCTTGGAAAGGGCCCTGTCGATCTGCCAGGCCAGGATGGCCTCCCGGATCTTGCGGGAGAGGGTCCTTTCCCGGGAAAGGAGAAGGGAACGGGCCACCTGCTGGGTGATGGTGCTTCCGCCCTGAACCACGCGCCCGGCCCGGATATCAGCAATCAGGGCCCGAAGAATGCTCACGAAGTCTATACCTTTGTGTTCGTAGAAACGGGCGTCTTCGGCGGCCACGAAGGCCTGAATGAGATAGGGGGGCATCTTCTCCAGGGGCACCGGGAAACGCCTTTCCCGGTACCAGTAAGCCACCGGAGTGCCATGGCGGTCATAGACCGTGGTTACGGCCGGCGGACGGTAGTGTTTGAGGGTCGAGATGTCCGGGAGTTCCAGCCGAAGATAAAAATAAAGCCCCAGGAAGATGATACTCAGGGCTGCGACCGCCGCCGAAAGAAAGAGGACGGAAAGATGATAATAGGAAAGCCTCATTTTTCCGGTCGGGCTTTAAGGGTGCGGAGACGATTCACCGCGGATGCAAGCTCAAAGCGCCTCACATAGGCCAGATCACCTCCCGGCTCCCGGCAGAAGGCCTCAAAGCCTTTCCGGAGAAGTTCCTCCTCCACCTCGGCCACCGCCTCCGGCAGGAGTTTCCCCGAAAGGAGTCTTTCCCGCAGATGGGGAAAGAGCATCCCCAGGGTCCGCACCTGGTCCGTGGAGACCAGCTGTTCCACCGCCGAAAGGTCAATCCTCTCCCGGGCCAGCACCAGTCCCTCCAGGCCCTGGACCTTGATCTTCAACGTTCCCGGCGGGAGCCCGTCCGAGATCACCCTTCGGGCGGGTAGGTGCTCAAAGGGCCGCGGGCGTTCGGTCTTCCGGTGAGAGGGAAAGGCCTCCACGATCTTCCGGGCCTGAGCCGTGACCACCCGGGGCCGGAAGTGATCCATGGCGATCACGGTGTCGGCCACCTCCAGGTAATCTCCGGAGCCCCCCATCACCAGCACCGTGGAGACCCCGAAGCGTTCGTAAAGCTCCCGCACGCGGTCGATGAAGGGGGTGATGGGTTCCTTTTCCTTGGCTATGAGGGCCTGCATGCGAGCGTCCCGGATCATGAAATTGGTGGCCGACACCGTGATCGCCATGGATCAC
>JALWCD010000150.1 GCA_027036915.1 Thermodesulfatator sp.
GGATTCCCTTTGGGGAAAGAGCAGGTTTAAGAGCAGGGCCAAAAAGTCCAGCATCTGAGGGGAAGGATGAGTGAGCCCCGGAGTCTTATCTCCCGAAAAGTCCAGCTGTCCGATCACGGCCGTAATCTTTGCCATACCCTTTCTCCCTGATCCCTTTTCGGGGATTTTAAATTGCAAAGGGTGTGCCAGTTTCCGGAGGAGAAATTAAGGCCCTGAAAGGAGCCTGGGCCGGAAAAAAGTTCCGCTTCGGGAAAATTTTTCCGGGAAGCTTTTACTTGACAGGGCAGGGGCCGTTCTTACCTTAGTTTTCGGATCGCGGATAAAAAACTTTAATTTCAGGAGGTCTAAAGGTATGCGACTTGAGAAGTTTACTTTTAAGGCCCAGGACGCGCTCCAGGAGGCGCAGAAAATAGCTGAAAGCCGTGGGCACCAGCAGCTTGAGCCGGAACACCTGCTCAAGGCCCTGGTAGAGCAGGAAGGGGGCATGGTGCCCATGATCCTTGATCGCTTAGGGGTGAACAACCGCCTGGTCTCCTCGGACCTTGACGAGTACTTAGACAAACTCCCTCAGGTTTCGGGCGCGGGCTTTCAGGTCTATCTCTCGCTCACCCTGAAACAGATCCTGGATCGGGCCGAGCGTCTGGCCCGGGAGATGCGCGACGAGTACATCTCCACGGAGCACATGCTTCTGGCTATCCTTGAGAGTCACACCGAGGCCGCCCGCATCCTTCAGAACCGGGGGCTCACCAAGGAAAATGTCCTTCAGACCGTCCGTGAGATCCGGAAAGGACAGCGGATTACGGATCAGAACCCGGAGGACAAGTATCAGGCGCTTGAGAAGTTCGGGCGGGATCTTACGGCGCTCGCCCGTTCGGGGAAACTTGACCCGGTGATCGGCCGCGACGAGGAGATCCGCCGGGTGGTTCAGATACTTTCCCGCCGCACGAAGAACAATCCGGTGCTGGTGGGCGAGCCCGGGGTGGGTAAGACGGCCATCGTGGAGGGTCTGGCTCAGCGGATCGTGGCCGGCGATGTGCCGGACCCCCTCAAGAACAAGCGCCTGGTGCAGCTCGATCTTGGGGCCCTTATCGCCGGGACCAAGTTCCGGGGGGAATTCGAGGAGCGCCTTAAGGCCGTGCTGCGCGAGATCCAGGCGAGTGAGGGCGAGATCATCCTTTTCATCGACGAGATCCACACTCTGGTGGGAGCCGGGGCCGCAGAAGGGGCCATGGATGCGGCCAACATGCTGAAACCGGCCCTTGCCCGGGGTGAGCTTCACTGCATCGGAGCCACCACCATTGACGAATACCGTAAACACATTGAAAAGGACCCGGCCCTTGAGCGCCGGTTTCAACCGGTCTATGTGGATGAGCCCTCGGTGGAGGAGGCCATTGCCATCTTGCGCGGGCTCAAAGAGAAATACGAGGTGCACCACGGGGTGCGCATCACCGATAGCGCCATCGTGGCCGCGGTGACCCTCTCTCATCGTTACATCACCGACCGTTACCTCCCGGACAAGGCCATTGACCTTATAGACGAGGCCGCGGCCAAGCTCCGCATCGAGATCGACTCCATGCCCATGGAAATCGACGAGGTGGAGCGGAAGATCAAGCAGCTGGAAATTGAAAAGGTGGCCCTGGAGAAGGAGACCGACCCGCGGGCCCGGGAAAGGCTGCAAAAGATCGAAAGCCAGCTTGAGGAACTTCGGGCCCGGGCCGAGGAGATGAAGCGCCAGTGGCAGGAGGAACGGGAGGTCATTGTCAAGATTCGCAATCTCAAGGAGAAGATCGACCAGCTCCGCATTGAGGCCCAGCAGGCCGAGAGAAAGGGGGATCTCAATCGGGTGGCGGAGATCATTTATGGTCAGATCCCGCAGCTTGAAAAGGAGCTTGAGGCCGAAAACAAGCGCCTTGAGGAACTTCATCAGCGCCACGGCCGGCGCTTCCTCAAGGAGGAGGTGGACGCCGAGGATGTGGCCCAGATCGTGGCCAAGTGGACGGGTATTCCGGTCTCGCGGCTCCTTGAATCCGAGCGCGAGAAGCTTCTCAAGATGGAGGAACGGCTCAAGCAGAGGGTGGTGGGTCAGGATCACGCCATTTCCGCCATCGCCAACGCCGTACGCCGGGCCCGGGCCGGCCTCAAGGACCCCAACCGACCTATCGGCTCCTTCATGTTCCTCGGGCCAACCGGTGTCGGAAAAACCGAGCTCGCCAAGGCCCTTGCGGAGTTCATGTTCGATACCGAGGAGGCTATGATCCGTATAGACATGACGGAATACATGGAGAAACACGCGGTCTCCCGGCTCATCGGGGCCCCTCCGGGGTATGTGGGCTACGAGGAGGGCGGGCAGCTCACCGAGGCCGTGCGCCGAAGGCCCTACTCCGTAATCCTCTTTGACGAGATCGAGAAGGCTCATCCGGATGTTTTCAATATCCTGCTCCAGATCCTGGATGACGGAAGGCTTACCGACGGCAAGGGCCGCACGGTGGATTTCCGCAACACCATCATTATCATGACCTCGAACATCGGGAGCCAGTGGATCCAGGAGATCACCACGGATCGGCAGGAGATGGAGCGCCGGGTGATGGAGGCCTTAAGGGCCCACTTCCGGCCGGAGTTTTTAAACCGCATCGACGAGATCATCATCTTCAACCGTCTGGGCCGCGAGGAACTCATGCGCATCGTGGAGATCCAGATCCGTTATCTTAGGGAGCGGCTTTCCGAAAAGCACATTACTATTGAGCTTACGGATAAGGCCCGCGAGTGGCTGGCCAACGTGGGTTACGATCCGGTTTACGGGGCAAGACCTCTGCGCCGGGCCATCCAGCGTTACGTGGAGGATCCCCTGGCCATGAAGATCCTGGCCGGGGAGTTCGGCGAGGGCGACCACGTGGTGGTGGACCTCGATGAGGCCAAAAACGAGCTCACCTTCCGGAAGGGGGGCTAAGAGGTGGGTTTGGTCTATGTTTCGGGAATCGTTTCCCACGAAGGGCGTGAGGAAGAGGTAGAGTTTCTGGTGGATAGCGGTGCCACTTATTCCCTTCTCAAAAAGGAGGTCTGGGAGCGACTGGGGCTTGTGCCGCGCCGGGAGGCGGAATTTGTCCTTGCCGACGGGACCAGCGTGAAAAGGAAGATTTCGGAGTGTTATTTCCGTTTTCCCTTCGGGGAAGGGCATTCTCCGGTGATCCTGGGGGAAGAGGGCGACGATGAGAATCTCCTCGGGGTGGTTACCCTGGAGATCTTAGGGGTGATTCTCGATCCCTTCAGGAGGGAACTTCGGCCGGCGAGGTTGCTCCTCAAATGAGGTATCGGGTGATCTTCATGGGGACCCCGGAGTTTGCCGTCCCGGCGCTCCGGGCCCTTCTGGAGAGCGAGGAGGTAGTAGCCGTGGTCACCCAGCCGGATCGTCCCCGGGGCCGCGGCCGCCGTCTCCGCCCCTCGCCGGTAAAGGAGGTGGCTTCCTCCGCGGGTCTTCCGGTATTAGAACCCGAAAGGCTTAAAGACCCCGGTTTTCTTTCCGCGCTCAAGAGCTTCTCCCCGGACCTCATCGTGGTTGCGGCCTACGGGAAGATCCTTCCCCGGGAGGTGCTTGAGCTTCCACGCCTCGGCTGCTGGAACATCCACGCCTCCCTGCTTCCGGCCTACCGCGGGGCGGATCCCATCCGCTGGGCCATCTTAAGGGGCGAACGCCGCACGGGCATTACCATCATGCAGATGGACGAAGGCCTTGATACCGGTCCCATTCTTCTTCAGAAGGAAACCGAAATAGGGGAGGCGGAGACCGGGGGGGAGCTTTACGCCCGGCTTTCCGTCCTCGGGGCCGAGGCCCTGCTTGAGGCCCTTTCACTCCAGAAGGAGGGCCGTCTTAAGCCCCGGCCACAGCCCGAGGAGGGAGCAAGCTACGCGCCACCCATAAAGAAGGAAGACGCTCGCCTTGATTTCTCCTTTTCCGCCGGGGAACTCTCCCTTCGCATTCGGGCCTTTGATCCCCGCCCCGGGGCCTTTACCTTTCTTGAGGGCAAGATCTTCAAGCTCTTTCGTCCCGGGGTGCTTTCCGGAAACTCCGCGGAGCCTCCGGGGACCATCCTCGGGGTGCGGGAGGGGCGGCTTCTTATCGCCTGCGGTAAGGGCACACTTTCCGTCTCCGAGGTCCAGCTTGAGGGGAAACGCCGGGTCCCGGTTCCGGAGTTCATAAAAGGCCGCCGAATCGTCCCCGGGACCCGTCTCGGGTCTTAAACTAACTCCCTTCCGGTGGTGGTCATGGAGAGGCTGCAGTGAAGGATCCCTTTTAAGGCCTTGATGCGGTCGGCGAGATCCCGCACCGCGCTTACCTCCCCCTTTACGATGATGACCTCCAGACACCGGTCGTGATCCAGGTGCACGTGCTGGGTGGAGATGATGCGGGCGTAGTGGTCATGCTGGATATCGATCAGGCGATCGGTTAATTCCCGCTTGTGATGGTCGTAAACGTAGGTGATGGTGCCCACCACCTCGCTGTGGCTCCTCCGCCATTCCTCCTCCACCAGTTTCTCCCGGATGAGGTCCCGGATGGCCTCCGAACGGTTGCGATAGTGTTTACGGGAGAGGTATTCGTCGAACCTTTTGAGCAGGGTTTCCGGAATGGAGACCCCAAACCTTACGAGCCCGCTCATAAGCGTCCTCCTCATTTTTGAAATAAACCGGACTTAACTTGACTTTTAAAATAGTATTTGCCTAAAATATCCGCAATGGCCATTTATTTTACTTTCTGGAAGGGGGAGAGGTTTTTTGCTCTGCCAATAGAATTTGTGGAGGGGGTTTCCAGGCTGGAGGAGCTTATCCCCGCTGATTGGGGTCCGGAGTGGCTGACAGGTTTTACTTTTTTTCGAGGCCAGGTTGTCCCCTTGGTAGATCTTGAGAGATATATGGGCCAAAATCTTCCCCCTGTATCAGCCCGGTACGTGGTGGTCTCGCGGTCGAAGGAGCTCCTTGGCTTCGGGGCTACGAGACTTGGAGCGCACTATAAGACCGAGGAGGGTCCCGAGCCTCTGGAAGAAGTCCGGTCGGGTTTTAAGGGACAATTGTTACTCGGGGGGCGTACGGCTCTGGTGATTGATCCTCCCGGTATTTTAGAGGAAGGAGGAGAAAGATGAAGCTGGGATTTAGGACGAGATTTGTTCTGGGAGCCATTATGGCTTTTCTGGTGGTCCAGGGAGTCCTTTTTTACCATCACCTGCAGACCCAAAAGTTTCTCAAACAAAATATCAGAGAGAGCTTTTCTCACCAGTTACACACTTTGAAGGCCCGGCTGGAAGAATTTTTTGATCAGCGTGCGCTGGAGGTCCGGAGCTGGGCTGGCACCGAGGTGCTTAAGACCGCTCTCCTCATCGGTGGAGGGCAGGCTGGAGCTAACGATTATCTGAAGAATCTTCTCACGGTTTATCGTGCTTACTACGATATCTGGGTCCTCGGCTCCGGACACCAGATAATTGCTTCCGGGCGTCCCGAAAACCTCGGAAAGAGCCTGAAGCTCGATCTACCGAGCGAGGCGGAGGTGTTTGTCCTGGAGAAGGTGAAATTCGAGGGCCGGGAGTATCTCGGTATCGGGGCCTCCGTTCGAACCGAAGAAAACGAGCAGGGCTGGCTCCTGGCCACCATTCCCATCGAGACTCTGGGGCGAGAAATTCAGAATATGCTCATTTTGCCCGGGGCACGGGCCTTCATTCGGGGAGGGAAGGGGGAGTTCGTCTGGGGGTCTCTGGTTTTTCCGAAATTTCTCAGGCTCGGCGAGGCTGTTTCAGAGGTGGAGATCTCCGGCATTCGATACTTTGCCGCGGTTCGTCCCTTGCGGGCCTTTCGCCAGCGATGGACTCTGGGGCTGCTTGTGCCGGAAGAGTCCCTGGCCCTTTTCCTCAGATTCAATCAGCGCCTCTTCATGACTCTGGTGGCTATCGGTGGGGTGCTGGTCCTGGGGCTATTTTTGGCGCTGGAGACCACGGTTACCCGACCGCTTCTGGCCCAGCTCAGAAGTCTTCGGGACATAGTGGGTACCTTCGATCTCGAACGGCGTATGATTCCCCGGGGGGTTCCGGAGGTGGCGGAAATCGCGGTTACGATCAACCAGTTCTTAGAGAAATTGTCCGAGACCGTAAGGGGCATCACGGAAGCCGAAAGTGCCCTGAGGGAACACGCCCAGGAGCTGGCCGAAAGTGCGCGAGAGATCGTTCAGCGTGCCGAGACCAATGCCCACGAGACCGAGGAGGTCTTCCGTCTTATTGAGGGTCTGGAAGGCCTGGCCCGGGAGATAGAGGCGGAGGCCAATAAGAGTGCCCGGGCTGTAAATCGGGCTCAGGAGGCCGTAAACGAACTGGCCGGGATCGCCGAAAAGATCACTGCCCTTTCTTCGGAAAACCACGAGAAGGGAGGGGTAGCCCTGGATCAGGTGCAGGACATGGTGCTCATGAACGAAGAGGTTCGGGAGAAGGCCGAGGCACAGACCCGGGTTTCCTCTGAGACGGCCCGTATTCTGGCGGAGGCGGCCGAGGGAATGCGACAGGCCCTTGAAAGGTCCCGCCAGGCCGCGGAACAGGCCTCCCGGGCTCTGAACGAAGTGCAGACCGGAAAGGAGGCCCTGAGTACTTCCATTCAGACCATCCGTAACATTACCGAAAGTGTGGCTCAGATGTCCGAGATCATCGATCTCATTCGGGATATTGCCGAACAGACCAATCTTCTGGCGCTCAATGCCTCCATTGAGGCCGCTCGAGCCGGAGAGGCCGGCCGGGGGTTTGCGGTGGTGGCCGAAGAAATTCGGAGACTTTCGGAGCGTATTACCGAAAGTTCGGATGAGATTGCCTCACTTATCGAACAGAATGTGGAACAGGCTCGCCGAGGCGGGGAGGTGGCCGAAAGAGGGGCTCAGGCTCTGGAGGGCATTTTTGAGGCCACGGAGGTGAACTACCAGAGGGTAAAAGAGGTGGCGGAGCTTACCCGGGTGCAGGCTGAGGAGGTGGCCAGGGCCGCCCGGGCCATGGAAGACCTGGAGAAGGCCGCTAAAGAGATCTTCGAGTCTTCGCAAAAACAGGAAGAGTTAGGACAGAAAGCCGCCCGTTCCATGTTCGAGTTGCGGAAGGTCAGTCGGGATATTCTGGAAGTTACTGGCAATATTTCTCAGGTAGCAGATCGTCTGGGGGATGTCTTCGGAGAGGTGGTGGAGCATTCGAACACTATCAGCCGGGACACCAATACCCAGCGTGAGGAGACGGCCGAGGCCCGCCGCCGGATGCAAACCGTGGTGGAGGGCGCTTCCAGGAACGCGGAGGCCGCCACCGAAATGCAGGTGGACGTGGAAGAACTGGTGGCCGTGGCCGAAAAGCTCCACCAGGCCGTAAGTTACTTCCGGGTGGGTTCCTCTCTGTGAAAGGATATTTAAAGCTCTGGCTGGGAATCTGTCTCATCCTGGGGCCGGTGAGTCCGGCTTGGGCTGAAGATCTCATCCTGGGGGTGGTGGCCGTCTCGGAGGTCAAAGCCACTTTTTTCGAATTCAGGCCGCTGGCCCGGGCTCTGAGTCAGGGGCTGGGCCAGAAGGTGCGGCTGGAGCCTTTACCCTGGGCTAAATTCGAAGAAGGCTTCCGGAACGGTCGTTTTCATCTGGCCCTGGCCTCCCCTGGTTTTTCCTTGCTCGGAGGGCCCTATCGCGGAGAACTGGTTTTGCGCGATTCCCGGGTTCCGGTGGCCGTTCTGCGTCAGGGGTCTCTTGCGGCCGCTTACCGGGGACGAAAAGCGGCGGTCTGGCCCTTCGCCTATGAGGGGTATCTGGCTCAGGCCGCTTACTTTTCCGCCAGATTCGGAAAGTTCAAGCCTGCCGAAATCAGGTTTCTGGGCTCCGAGGTCCTGGTGGTCCTGGCGGTCCTGAACGGTAAGGCCGATCTGGGCTGGGTTTCTCTTGAGACCGCCCGAAAATACCGTTCCAGGCTCAAAATTGTGCCTCTTCCGGGAGAGGCCGGGTGGCTTCTTTATCTCAGGAAGGATCTTCCGCCCCTTCTTTCCTCCAGAATAAAGGCCCTTCTTTTGAAATTCCGCCGGGGGAACCTGAAATTCGAACCCCTGGCAAAACCTCCGGAGCTTTCCAGGCTAAAGGTTTTTCTCCCCTGAAGGAACCACTTTTACCTTTAGTCCCTTGATGTCCACCACCTTTACCGGGGTTTGCGGGGGTAATTTCTCTTCGGATACGGCCTGCCAGATTTCCCCTTCCAGGAAGATTTGTCCCCCGGAGGGCCCCACTTCGGTGAGGGTTCGGCCCTCCCGGCCGAGAAGTCCCTCACGGCCCGAGACCGGCCGACGACGCAGGGCCTTAGCCGCGAGATAGGTCACGGCCAGGAAAAAGAGGGTTAGGGCTCCGGTTACAGGAATTAGAAAATCGTAAGGCAGTCTCAGGGCCTCGGGGCCCTTACCGAAAAGCATGAGGGAACCCAGAAAGAGACAGATGGTTCCCGCGAGGGCCAGCAACCCGTAGCTTGCGATCTTGATCTCCAGGAAATAAAGAAGGGCCGAAAGAAAGA
>JALWCD010000151.1 GCA_027036915.1 Thermodesulfatator sp.
GAAGAAAGGAGAGGTCAAAGAGCCGTTCCTCAAAGGCCTGAAGATAAATCACGCCCTCTTTTATCTCGTAGTGGAGATCGAGTATCCGGCAGAGGGCCTCCAGAATCTCCTTCAGGGTATAGTCGTGAAACTCCACGGTAAGGAGGCGGCTTTCAGGGGGAAGATATTGGGGTACCTCCCGCGAAAGCACCAGATTCAGACCGGCCTCACGAGCGATGAGATAAAAGACCTCTAGGGCATCTTCCTGATGAAGAGAAAGGGTCAAGCGACGGGTCTCAAGGGGGGAAACCTTCTTAAAAACCGGTTTGAAGACCGGAGGCGTCTTTTTCTTCTCAACGAAAGAGGAACCGGTCCCGGAAGGGGAGCTCAAAGAAGAAGGAAGACCGGACGATTCCTGCCCTCTGTGCGCCGCGCATCCGAACACGAAGAGTAGGCAAAGGCTAAAAAATAAGTTTTTCACCCAGCAAAACCCTGAGACTCTTTCCTCTGGCCTGAATCTCCACATAGCTGTCTCCGATCCTTTTTATTATAAAAGGCCCCAGATTATCCCCCTCCCTCAAGAATAGATCTCCAAATTTACATAGTCGTCTGGATCCCAGCTTTAAAATGGCTTTAAGCTCATAAGTATGCTCTATTTTCAAAACTTCCTTCCGGGAAGCGGTTCCCCTTCCGGAAGACCCGGTTAAAGCCTCCATCCTCACGGGACCGACCGGCACATACCTTATTTTTTCGGGCGAGACCCGGGGCACCTCCCGATAAACGGGAGAGACCGTGGGGACCGAAATGCGCGAAAGATCAGGTTTGAAGTGCCAGAAAAGCCCCGCACACACCACCACCGCCAGGATTATAGGACTCCACCAGATTAAGATACCCTGATACCTTTTCATCCCCTAGAAAATGACCTTCTTCCCTTTCACGTAAAGATGGGGTACACAGGGCCCGGTTCTATGGGAACCTCTCCTCTTATCCTTCCGGTCCGCACAGGTGGATAGCCGAAATTCCTCCAGGAAGAAAAAGCCCCTTTCGGTATAGAGGTCCGAAAGTTTCAGAATGGCCTCTCGCAGGGGATGAAGCCCCACCTTCTCAAAGATCTTCACCTCCTGAGGAGGCCCTAAGTTTCGCCAGAAGGAATAGCGGTCATATAGCCGGAAACGTTCCAGATAACCCTCGGCTTCCTGCAGGCTACTTTTAAGCAACCTCAGACGGTGGAGATTTTCCCGGTAATGCGCATAGGCTCGCACCACGAGATAAAAGCTCAGAATGAAAACCAGGGTTACGGTTAGAAGCCCGGCCCATTCTTTACGATAGATCCTCAAAAGGTCCTTCATTTTAGCCCTACCTCAAGCTCAAAACGGGCCTGCTTCTGGAATTCGTCGTAGTCAAATCGACTGGCCTCGATACGGGCCCTCTTTTTGATTTGGTCGAAGAAGCGATAAAAAATCTTTCGGGCGGAAGCCAGCGGGCCCTCAAACACCAGGCCGAGCTTCATCCTATAGTCCCCCGAAGCCCCCTTTTTGACCTCCACCCGGGTCACCCTTACCCCTTGGGGAAGCTTCTGGGCCAGCCACCACAGAAATTCGTCCATCCGGGGCTGGGACTCGAATTTCTCTTTCCATTCCAGATAGACCTTGAGTTTTTTTATCTGTTCCGGAGGATATTCCTCCCTCAACTCGGCCAGTCGCCTTTCAAGGGTCCTGGAGGTCTGGAGCACCTCCTGGTCCAGCCCCCTGTTTCGTTGATAAAGATACGCAAACAGTCCATAGTTCAGGATGGTAAGAAGGAAAAGGAGCCCACCCGCGTACCTGACCCACTCCAGGGCCTGCAGAAAATAGCGGTGGTTTTCGGGAAGGAGGTTGTAATCCCCGGGGACCAGCACGGCCCCGAACAATTCGGGATAAGTCAAAAGATCCTCTTCTCTGGCTTTAATATTTTCAAGAGAGGGTTTTAGGATTTCGAGATGGCCCGCTTCGGCCAGACGATCGCGATAGGGTCCACAGGGAAAAAGGTACCGGATGGGTTTCCCGAAAAATCGTTCGTAGTAGTCCAGGACGGCCAGAACGTTTTCCTCCACGGGCATCCCTTCCAGCCCCAGGAACTCGTCTACAGCCTGAAAACGCATGTAGGTGGGATGTCCGCCTTCCGAGACCACCAGCCATAATCCTTCCTCCGAGAGACGGGCCGCAAGCACGGGCTCTCTTAGCCAGCCGGCCACCAGGTAAGCCAGAGCCATCGTTTCATGATACAGACCCTTGAGGCGGGCCTGGACCCGGCCTAAACGCTGAAGCAGTTCCTCCACCCCTGCGGGTTCAAGGGCCAGAAGGCCCACTTCAATATTCACCGGCCCTTCCGAAAGCCGATGAAAGACCACCCGGAAGGCCCCGGTAAAAAAACCCGCTTCACGTACCTTGTCCTCGGCCTGGAGGGCCAGAATTTCTCTGGGGCCTTTGGTAAGGGTTTCCCGGGCGAAATAGACCTGCACCCCGGTCTCAAGAGCGATGACCGCCCGATTTCTGAGCTCAACCGGTTCAAACTCCCGCACCTCCGAAAAGGACCATTTCCCCCGCCTTCCGGAGGCCTTAAGCC
>JALWCD010000152.1 GCA_027036915.1 Thermodesulfatator sp.
CCCGGTCCGGCCAGCGAGTCCTACGGCGTACAGGTGGCGGCCCTGGCCGGTCTCCCCCGGGAGGTGGTGGAAAGGGCCCGGGAGATCCTGGCCGGCCTTGAGGCCAAAAACGCCCTGAATCCCCCTCCCAGGCCCTCCACCGAAAAAGATCAGCCCCGTCAGCTGCCTCTTTTCGACCCCACACTGCCCCTCAAAGAAAAACTCCTGGCCGTAGACCCCGAGGAGCTAACCCCCAGGGAGGCCCTGAATCTCGTTTTCGAATTGCGGGATCTTCTATTAAAATCGGGGCTATGAAAAGGCTCCTTCTGGTCCTCTGGGTCCTCCTCTATCTGCCTCCCCCCGTCCAGGCCCTGACCCCCTCGGAGAAGGCCTTTCTTTCGGCCAAAAAGGAACTTGAGGCCTTCTCCCGCTCCCCCAAAGTCCGTTACCGGCGCTACTGGCTGCGGATCATAAACCGTTTTCGACGGGTCTACCTGCGGTATCCCGAAAGCCCCGAGGCCCCGAAGGCCCTCATCTGGACTGCGCGTCTCTATCGCAACCTCTACGGCTACTCCCACCGACGAAAGGACCTGGAAGAAGCCCTGAGACGATACCGGATGCTCTGGGAACACTACCCCGAAAGCCCGCTGGCCGACGACGCCCTGTTCGAGGCCGCCCGGATCTATCGCGAGCTCCTGAAAGAACCGGAGAAGGCCCGACAACTCGAGGCCCTGATCCTAGAACGCTACCCCTCGGGAGATATGGCGGCCCGGTTGAAACCCCCGCCGAGAGAGCCTCCCTCACCCCCAAAAGCGCATCTCCAGAGAAACCATGCGCCGGCGTCCGAAGCCCCTCCCCAGAAGACCGCCACGGTCAAGAGGATTCGCCACTGGTCCGGGGAAGATTACAGCCGGGTGGTGGTGGACCTCTCCTCCCGAGTCGACTATCAGGATCACGCCCTGAAGGCCCATCGGGGGAAACCCCCCCGGGTCTACGTGGACCTCTCCCCGGCCCGGCTCTCCCCCTACCTCAAGCCCGAGATTCCCATCCAGGACGGATTGCTTACGCGGGTGAGGGTGGGCCAGTACCGTCCGGACACCGTCCGGGTGGTGCTGGATCTGAAGAGTCTTACCTCTTACCGGACCTTCTATCTCGGGGATCCGCCCCGGGTGGTTATAGACCTTCTGGGGGAATCTCCGCCTCCCCGAAAGAAGGAGGTCCCCCTAAAGCCCCCGGGCAGGAGACACTACTCCCTGGCCCAGCAGCTGGGGCTCAAGATCCGCCGGATCGTGATCGACCCCGGCCACGGAGGCCACGACCCCGGGGCCATAGGTCTTTACGGCCTGCGGGAAAAGGACATCACCTTAAAGGTCTCAAAATACCTGGCCGAGGAACTCCGTCGGAGTCTTTCCTGCGAGGTCATCCTTACCCGGGAAAAGGATGTCTTCGTACCCCTCATAAAACGTTCGGCCATCGCCAACCTCAAGAAGGCCGATCTCTTCGTTTCGATCCATGTGAACGCCTCTCCCAACCGGCGGGCCCGCGGAATAGAGACCTACTACCTGAGCTTCACCACCGATCCGGAGGCCATGCGGGTGGCGGCCATGGAGAATGCGGTCTCCAATCAGTCGCTGAGCGAGCTTCAGAACCTCCTCAAAAAGATCCTGCGGAACACCAAGATCGAGGAGTCCCGTCGTCTGGCCGCCCGGATCCAGCACCACCTGGTACGCAGACTCTCGCGAAAATATCGGGGGGTGAAGAACCTGGGGGTGAAGAAGGCCCCCTTCGTGGTCCTGGTGGGGACCAGGATGCCGGCAGTCCTGGTGGAGATCTCCTTTATCACCAATCCCACGGAGGCCCGGCGTCTGCGGTCGGAAAAATATCTGCGTGAGATAGCCCGGGGCATTGCGGAGGGCATAAGGGCTTACATAAACGGCATCCAGGTGGCCAGACCATGAACGTTCGGACGGGACTCGAAGTCCTGCTTCGGGATCGGCCCCGCTGGCTTAAGGGCCGTCGGGTGGGCCTTCTTTCGCATCAGGCCGCGGTCACCTCCGATCTCAGGCCCGCCCATCTGGTCCTTCAGGAATTCCTGGGCCGCGACCTGGTGCGCCTCTTCGCACCCCAGCACGGATTTTACGGCACCGCCCAGGCCAACATGATCCCGAGTCCGGACACCGTCGATCCCCTGACCGGTCTCCCGGTAATCAGTCTTTACGGCCCCCGTCTCAAACCCCGACCGGAAGATCTTTCCGGAATCGATCTCCTCCTGGTGGATCTCCAGGAGGTGGGCTGTCGGGTCTACACCTACCTCTGGACCCTGTATCTCCTGCTTGAGGCCGCGGAGGAGGCCGGGGTGGAGGTGGTGGTCCTCGACCGCCCGAATCCCCTCGGAGGCTCCCTTGAAGGCCCCATGCTCAGACCGGAATGTTTTTCCTTCGTGGGGCTTACCGAGATGCCCTTAAGACACGGACTCACTCTGGGAGAAACCGCTCTCCTTTTCAAGAAACGCCGGGGGCTCAATCTTCCCCTGCGGGTGGTCCGGGTCGAGGGCTGGCGAAGGACACAACTTTTTCCCGAAACCGGTCTTCCCTGGGTGCCGCCCTCCCCCAATCTCCCCACCTTCGAGTCCGCCCTGGTCTATCCCGGCCAGGTACTTCTTGAAGGCACCAATCTTTCCGAGGGTCGGGGAACCACCCGTCCTTTCGAGCTCTTCGGGGCCCCCTGGCTTTCACCGCAAAAGGTTCTTTCAGCCCTGCCCGAAGAGCTTTCCGGAGTAAAATTGCGACCCGTGGTCTTCAAACCCACCTTCGACAAATGGCGGGGCAAGACCTGTTTCGGTTTCCAGCTTCACGTCACCGATCCCCGTAACTTCCGGCCGGTCAGAACCAGCCTCTTTCTCCTGCGGGCCATCGCTCAAACGCATCCGGAGTTCTCTTTCCGGCCTCCCCCGTACGAATTTGAAGAAAAGAAGCCTCCTATTGCGATAATCGCAGGCCATCTCAAGATTATGGATCTGATCAGGCGGGATCCGGATGAACAGGACCTTGATTTTTATCTCAAAGAGGGCTTAACTTATTACGCAAATGAAATAGCCTCCCTGAGCCTTTATGAGGGAGGCTTTTTTTGTAAAGATGGGCTCAGGTAACCGCAACGGTAAGCGCTCGCGTTTTCGCTCCAATCGGGAGCGGCTCCAGGCCTTGCTTTCCCTCTTTAGCAAGGAGGATCGAGTCCTCGTGCTGATCTGGGCCGATCCCGATGCTCTGGCCAGCGCCCTGGCCTTCAAACGACTTCTCGCTCAAAGGGTCTCAAAGGTGTGTATCGCCTATGTGAACGAGATCCGGCGGGTTAACAACCAGCTCATGATTAAACTTCTCCGTATTCCGGCGGTCAAAAAGAGTCAGATTTCACTGAACGATTTCAACAAAAAGGTCCTGGTTGACGCTCAACCTCCGCACAACCCGGTCTTCAAGGAAATCCGGTTCGACGTGGTGATCGATCACCACCCCGAAACCGAAGGCTGGGAGGCCGATTTCGTGGATATTCGTCCGGACTACGGGGCTACCGCCACCATCCTTTCGGAATACCTGAGAAGCGCGGGCATCAAACCCTCGGTGGCCCTGGCCACCGCGCTGATCTATGGCATCAAGACCGACACGGACAACTTCGAGAAACACTGCAGCCTCCAGGACGTCATCTGTTTCCACCATCTCTTCAAGCACATGAATCGTCACCTCCTCCACAAGATAGAATCCGCCGACATACGTCGCTCGGAGCTCAAGTACATGAAACTGGCCCTGGAGAATATGAAGTTCCGCAAGCAACGGCTCTTTACCCATGTAGGCCGGGTTCCCAATCCGGACATCCTGGTGGTGATCGCGGATTTTCTGAACCACGTCCAGGAGGCGGGCTGGGTCTTTGTTTCCGGGGAATATCGTCAGAGGCTGGTCATCATTATCCGCTGTGACGGCTATCGGAAGGACGCCGGACGGCTGGCCAGCCGGGCCTTCGGAGACATCGGTTTTGCCGGTGGACACCGTGAGAAGGCCCGGGCCGAGATCCCTCTTGAGAACCTGAACGGAAACGGCGAGAAGCCCATTGATACCCTTTTCATTATCCGCTTGCTCCGGAAATATTTTCGGGATCTCCGGGAGGCACGGAGGGCCAGAAATGCCGCTCTATGAATATTTCTGTCTGGAGTGTCGCAGGATCTCGGAGCATCTGGTCTTTCGAGAGGAAGACTTCGAACCTTACTGCCGGCGTTGCGGCTCAAGAAGAGTCAAGAAGCTTGTCTCCCGGGTGAGGGTGCGTCTTTCCCTGGATACCCGGCTGGAGAAGATGACCGACCCGGCTCTCATGGCCGGCCTGGACGAGGAAGACCCCCGAAGCGTCAAACGCTTCATGGAGAAAATGGGCGCCGAGTTCGGCGAAGAACTGGGGGACGAGTTCGAGGAGGTCATGAGCGAAGCCGAGGAGGAAATGGAAAAGGAACTCAGCGGGACGAAGAGCGGGGAGGATGAGGGAGGAGAGACCGAAACGGCTTGAGGGGGAGATCGAGGTCCGGGGAGCGCTGGGGCTACACGCACGGCCGGCGGCCAGACTGGCCAGGGCCCTTGGGCCGCTCAAGGCCCGGGTCCTCATCGGTCGGGGAGAAAATCTCGTGGACGCCCGGAGCATCCTGGATGTCCTGACCCTTGGGGCCCGGGCCGGCACCCGCCTGAGGGTGGTGGCCGAAGGCGAGGAGGCCGAGGCGGCCCTTGAGACCATCCGAAGGATACTTGAGGCCGAAGCATGAAGACCCTGCGCGGAGTGGGAGTCTCAGCCGGGGTAGCCGTAGGGCCGGCCCACGTAATCTTCCCCGGACACATCAAGGTCACCCGAACCCGTATCTCTCCGGAGGAGATCGAGGGCGAAATAGAGCGGTTGACCCGGGCCATTCGAACCACCGCCCGGGAGATCCGGAAGCTTCAGGAAAAACTTCCGGAAAATCTGGGGGAAGTCCGGGCCATCCTGGAGGCCCAGCGTTTCCTCGTGGAGGACCCCTCCCTTCTCCGGGAGGCTTCCGAAATCATCCGCCAGGGTTTTAACGCCGAATGGGCCCTTCTCAAGGTCCTGCGGCGCTACGAGAAGGTCTTCTCCGAGCTTCCCGACGAGTATTTCCGGGAGCGTTTCAGAGATCTTGAGGGCATCGTGGAGATGATCATCGCCTCCTTAAGGGGGGATGCCCGCCTCCGGACCGTCGAAAAAGCCGTGATCGTGGCCCGGGACCTTTCCCCGGCCGACACCGTTAACCTCAAACCGGAAAACACCCTGGCCTTCGTGACCGAAGCCGGAAGCCGCACCTCGCACACCGCCATCGTGGCCCGCAGTCTGGGTATCCCGGCGGTGGTGGCGGCCAAAGGAGTGCTGGAAGAGGTCTCTCCGGGGGATCTGCTCGCGGTGGACGGCACCACCGGAGAGATCTTCATCAATCCCGAAAAGGAAATCATCCGGGAATTCGAGGAAAGAAATCGTCGTTTCCATAAGCTCAAGGCCCGTCTGCACCAGGTGGCCCATCTTCCGGCCGTGACCCGGGACGGGCGCCGGCTCTCTTTACGGGCCAACCTGGATCTTCCCGAAGAGATCCCCTACGCCCGGGAATACGGGGCCGAGGGCATAGGTCTTCTCCGCACGGAGTACCTCTATGTCTCCCGCAAGGAGCTTCCTCCGGAAGAACTGCTCTTTGAGACCTATCGCCAGGTGGTGGAGGCCATGGCCCCTCACCCGGTGACCATCCGCACCCTGGATCTGGGAGGCGACAAGTTTGCCTCCAGCCTGGCCCTTCCGGAGGAGATCAATCCGGCCCTGGGGCTGCGGGCCATCCGCCTCTGTCTGCGGGAGGAAGGACTTTTCCGGACCCAGCTCCGGGCCATTCTGCGGGCCAGCGCCTACGGGAAGGTCAAGATCATGTTCCCCATGATCTCCGGGGTGACCGAGTTTTTGAGGGCCAGAAACCTGGTGGAAGAGATCAAGCAGGAGCTGGCCTCAGAGGGCGTGGCCTTCGATCCGGAAATTCCCGTGGGGGCCATGATCGAGGTTCCCTCCGCGGTGGCCGTGGCCGATCTCCTGGCCCGGGAGGCCGATTTCTTCAGCATCGGCACCAACGACCTCATCCAGTACACCCTGGCCATCGATCGGGGCAACCAGGAGGTGGCCGAACTTTACGAGCCTCTGCACCCGGCGGTCCTCCGTTTCATCAGGACCACCGTGGAGGCCGCCCATCGGGCCGGTATCCCGGTGGCCATGTGCGGGGAGATGGCCGGTGAGCTTCTCTACGTGCCCGTGCTCGTGGGGCTTGAGCTCGACGAACTCAGCATGAACCCCCAGAGCCTTCCGGAGGTGAAGCTCTTCATCCGGGAGCTTTCTTTCCAGCGCTGCCAGGAGGTGGTGGCCCAGCTCCTGCGTCTTACCTGTCAGGATGAAGTTCGGGAGGCCCTGGCGGAGGCTTTCGGGCCTCTCATGAGCCGCTTCTCTAGATCCCTTTGGTTTGAATGACCGAAAGCCGTTTCTTCATCTTTTCCATGAGGAGGTTGAGCTCGCTTTTCAACTCCGCAAGGGTCTGATGTTTTTTCCGGTAGACCCTCTCGATCTCCGCCAGCCAGTATTCCAGAACCTCCCTCTCCCGGTTGACCAGTTCCTGCTGAACCTTCCTTTTAAGACTCTCCAGAATTTTGGGATCCATGGCCTAGATTGTAATCCGCATCAGGTCCCGGGCCAAGAGGACCTCCCCGGGAAAAAACTTTCGGGCCGGGCTAAGGAGATCGGCCTCATCGCAGGGAGGATAGAAGTGGGTGAGAAGAAGCTTCCTGACCCCGGCCTCCTCGGCCATCCGGGCCGCCTGAGAGGGGGTCGAATGTCCGGGAACCGGATGATCCTCCGGGCAGGCGCATTCGGCCACCATCAGGTCCGCCCCCCGGGCCAGGTCCGCCACCTCCGGGGCGTATTCGGTATCCCCGGTGTAGACCAGCACCCGGCCTTCGGCCTCCAGACGCAGGGCCAGACTCTCGGGATTGTGCCGCACCGGCCCGGTCTCGAAGGCCACCTCCGGGAAGACCAGCCGGGAGCGCTCTCCCCGGGGTCTTTCCAGGATCTCAAGCCGTCCCTCCGGGGGCTCGATCCAGTGGCCGAAAGCGGCCTTAAGGGCCTGGTAGAAGGTGCGAAACCCGCTCGCAGAAATGATCCTCACCGGCCGCGTGCGCGTGAATCCCAGACGATAACGGGTGGCAAAGAGATAGGGTACCAGGTCCGCCACATGGTCCGGGTGCCAGTGGGAGAGGAAGATGAAATCGATCCGGTTGAGATCCGCGCCCACCTCGGTAAGACGCCGCAGGGTCCCCGGCCCGAAGTCAAGAAGAATCAGGCCCCCCGTGGTCTGCACGAGATAACCCGAGGCGTTTCTCTCCAGTCTGGGCCAGCCCGTACCCGAACCCAGGACGATCAGTTCCACAGGGTCTCAGCCTCCCTCAGAAGTTCGGCCACCTCCCGGCCTCCCCGGCGAAGGGCCTCCCGCGCCAGCACCTCCGCGGCCTCCGGCTCCCCCTTATAATGCCGGTAAAGGAGGGCCAGGTAGGCCAGGGCCCTGGCCGGAGCCTCCCGGGCCAGAGAAACCTCCCGGAGCACCTCGAAGGCCCCGGCAAAGTCCCCCAGACGGTAAAGGATCTCTCCGAAAAGGGCCTGTCCGGTGAGCGAACGGCCGGAAAGCCCCTCCAGCACGTCCCGGGCTTCCGCAAGATCTCCGCGCCGGAAGAGTTCCCGGGCCAGGGCTTCCGCAAAGAGGGCCCGTCGGCCCGAAAGCTCATAGGCCCGACGGAAGTGAGACAGAGCTTCCGGCTCCCCTTTGGCCGCAAGGACTTCCCCGAGATTGTAATGGATAAGGGGGTCCTCCGGGGAAAGCTCCAGGGCCTCCCGCAGGTTTTTCTCGGCTTCGTCGAGAAAGCCCAGGGAACGATAGATAAGGCCCAGACTATTTAGGAGATCAGCCGGCTGACGGGTGCCCTCCCGGGCCTGAGTGTAGGCCCAGAGGGCGGCTCCCAGGTCTCCCCAGTCGGCGTAAAGATCCCCCAGCACGTGATAGGTGAAAGGCTCGAAGGAGACCAGGCCTCCTCCGGCCCGTCGGGCGTGCTCCAGGGCGGCGTAGAGGAGGGCCAGAGGCCGGCCGGCAAAGCCTCCGGAATAAAGCCCTCCGCAAAGGCCCCCTCCCGGAACCTCCCGCACGGATTCCCGGCCCCGGAAGAGAAAAAGTTCTCCCAGAAAAAGCCCCCGCACTCCTTTCGGGGCGCTTTTAAGTCGAAGCAGACCCAGCGGACCGCCCCGGCGGAGAAATTTTTTCACCTCCGGAAGATGGTCAAGAAAGACCGCAAGCTCCCTCTCCGCCCGGGGGGAAAGGTAGGTCAGACCGAAGAGCCGGGCCAGCTCAAGCCGCCTGCGGCCTTCCTCCA
>JALWCD010000153.1 GCA_027036915.1 Thermodesulfatator sp.
ACGATCTCGTCCTCCGGTCCCAGCTCTCTGGGATCAAAAACCGGTTCTTCCACTTTTTGTCTCCCCGAAGATTTTGAGCTAAAATACCCTGAAACCCGAAGTAAGGGAAGCTCGCGCATGCGGCGGCCGCCTTTCTGGAATCTGGTCTTTCTGGTGATCCTTATCCTGGCCCTTGTCTGGGCCCGTTATTATCAGGGCAGTTCCCGGCGGACCTTGCTGGCGAAGTTTCCGGTGCTTTCGCCCGCCCGGGAGCCCCTGGGGGAGGCCAGTTTCTGGTCTGAGGAGAGGGGAGATCGGCTCTTGAAGATAGAGCTTGTCCGCAAGCCTCTGGAGGATCTCTATGTGGTTCTTTATTATCGAGAAGGGGTGGGCCGCCAGGTGGGGCGTATTCGGGGCACAGTGCTGTTGCGTTCTCTGGGGCCCGCCTTCTCCCCGGAGAAAGTCTCGGCGATCGTCTTAAAGGGCGTCCATTCCGGACGCATCTACGGCGAGGCCAGGATAAGTTCCAGTAAGGGGTAAAAGATGTCTCGGAAAAAGCGCGGTTTTCACACCAAGTTCATCTTTGTGACCGGGGGCGTGCTTTCCTCCCTGGGCAAGGGGCTGGCCTCGGCCTCCATCGGGGCCCTCCTCGAGGCCCGGGGCCTGAGGGTGACCTTTCAGAAACTCGATCCCTACATCAATGTGGACCCCGGGACCATGAATCCCTTCCAGCACGGGGAGGTCTATGTCACGGACGACGGGGCAGAGACCGACCTCGACCTGGGACATTACGAACGTTTTACCTCCGCCCGCATGGGACGCAAAAACAATTACACCTCGGGTAAGATCTACTATTCGGTGATCACCAAGGAAAGGCGCGGGGATTACCTGGGGGGCACGGTCCAGATCATCCCCCATGTGACCGATGAGATCAAGGCCGCCATCGTCCAGCTGGCCGGAAGCGACGTGGATGTGGCCATCATCGAGATCGGGGGCACGGTGGGAGACATCGAAAGTCTGCCTTTCCTAGAGGCCATAAGACAGCTGCGTTACGACCTGGGACGGGAAAATACGCTCTACATCCATCTCACCTACGTGCCCTATATTCGGGCCGCCGGTGAACTCAAGACCAAACCCACCCAGCACAGCGTGAAAGAACTGCGGGCCATCGGTATCCAGCCCGACATCCTTCTTTGCCGCACGGAACGGTTTCTTCCTCCGGAAGTCAAGAAGAAGATCGCCCTTTTCTGTAACGTGGAAGAGGACGCCGTGATCACGGCCAAGGATGTGGACTGCATCTATGAGATTCCCCTCATCTTTCATCAGGAAGGACTTGACGAAAAGATCGTGGAGTTGCTGAACATCTGGACCCGAAAGCCGGATCTTTCCGGCTGGGAAGAACTGGTTCGTAAATACAAGAATCCCAGGAAGAAGGTCACCATTGCCATCGTGGGAAAGTATGTGGACCTGAAGGATTCCTATAAGAGCCTCCACGAAGCCCTGGTTCACGGAGGTCTGGCCAACGAGGCCTGGGTGGATATCCGCTACGTGAGCGCGGACGAAATTACCCGGGAGAACGTGGCCGAGAAGCTTTCCGGAGTGCACGGGGTGCTGGTGCCCGGCGGATTCGGCTACCGGGGAGCCGAGGGCAAGATGGAGGCCATCCGTTACGCCCGGGAGAACGGGGTTCCCTTTTTCGGAATCTGTCTAGGGATGCAGCTTGCCGTAGTAGAGTTCGCCCGCAACGTGGCCGGACTTTCCGGAGCCAATTCCACGGAATTCGATCCTGAAACCCCCCATCCCGTGATCTATCTCATGCGCGAGTGGTTCAACTACCGCACCCAGCGCGTGGAGGTCCGGGATGAGAAGTGCGATAAAGGGGGCACCATGCGTCTCGGGGCCTATCCCTGCCGTCTGGTCCCGGAGACCATTTCCCATCGGGCTTACGGTTGTGAGGAGGTCTTCGAACGCCACCGGCATCGTTACGAATTCAACAATCAATATCGGGATCTTCTCACCGAAAAGGGCCTCAAGATCGCCGGGCTTTCCCCGGATGGAGAGCTGGTGGAGATCGTGGAACTGGAGGGACATCCCTGGTTTGTGGGCTGCCAGTTCCATCCGGAGTTTCGCTCCCGCCCCATGGACCCCCATCCCCTTTTCGTTTCTTTCATTCGAGCCGCCCTGGAATACGGGGGTTAGATAGGAGATGGATCCGGGATGGGAGGAAGCGCGGGCCAGGCTTGAGGGGTTCCTGCGGACCTACGGTCTGCCCTTTCGGGTGGAGACCTTCTGGGACCGCCTCTGGTGGTATCTTCAGTGTCTTTCCGCCCGGGCCCGGGCCTTGAATTTGACCGCCTGCCGGAGTCTGGAAGAACGTCTGGCTTTTCCGGTCCTTGAGAGCCTGATCCTGGCTTCTCTCCTTCCCGAAGGAGGTTACGCCGTTGCGGATCTCGGAAGCGGGGCCGGCATCCCGGGGGTCATTCTCAAACTTGTGCGCCCGGAACTCGAACTCGTGCTGTACGAGGCTCATCCCCCGAGGGTCTCCTTTCTGGAGGAGATCTTCGCCCGTCTGCATCTTTCAGGCATAAGGG
>JALWCD010000154.1:0-551 GCA_027036915.1 Thermodesulfatator sp.
CCCCAGAGCCAGAGCCCCGAGACCCCTCCCCGGCCCTCAAGGCCCCTGAGACATTCCCTCAGTCCTTCCCGGAGGGCCGCGTAGTCCTCAAGGAGCTCGCCCAGGAAGACGTGAAATTCCTCCAGAAACAGTTTTTGGGCCAGAGTCTCCGGGATCTCGGGCGAAAGCTCACTTCCCGGCAGCAGAAGCAGGGCCGGGGCGGGACGGGCCTGCCAGAAAATTCTCAGTCGAAAACCCGGTCGTTCAAAGATCTCTATATGGGGCGATCCTTCCATAGGTCTTCCAGTCTCTCGGCTTCCTCGTCCCGGCGCCGGATTTCCTCCTCCCACCGAAGCCTTTTCTCGAAAAGGGGGACCTCGGTCTGAATGAGTTTTTCCCGAAACCCCGGATGGGAAAGGTAATCCAGAGCCGCCCGAAGGAAGTTCTCCTTGAGGTTCTGAAAAATGAGGTGTCGTTCCTTCTGATCGATAAAATGACGTTCCTTGCGATACCGGTAGTAAATAAAGCCCTCGGTCCTTTCCAGGAAACGCCGATAGAATTCCTCCGAGGAG
>JALWCD010000154.1:561-2568 GCA_027036915.1 Thermodesulfatator sp.
CCTCCACGGCCACCTGGGCCACCATGCCCACCAGCCAGCGATCTCCGGCCAGCCGGCGGGAGTAATCCCAGATTTCAAGGGTGAGGCCGTTCGGCAGATCTCGCCTCTCCACCAGCTGGCCGGGCCAGAGGGGTTTATGCCTCTTTCCGGGTGGAAGCCACTGGTAAGCCATCAGTGTTTGAACACCCTTTGTCCGGTAAAGACCATGGCCACCGGGGGATCGGCTTCGTTACAGGCCTCAATGGACTCCCAGTCCCGGAGGGAGCCTCCCGGCTGGATGATGGCCGAGATGCCCTGCCGTATGGCTACATCCACCGCGTCCCTGAAGGGGAAGAAGGCGTCGGAGACCATCACCGACCCCGGGAGGCCGGCCCGGGCGGCCCTGGTCTCCTCGTCGATCTCTATCTTCTGGGCCTCGGGGCGCTCCCCCCGGCGGATCTCAAGCTCCAGTTGCTTGTAAGGGATGCCGTATCGGTCGTAACAGAGAAGATCGGCGTACTTGGTGTAGGCTTTGAAGATGGCGATTTCAGTGACTCCCACCCGATCCTGTTCTCCGGTTCCGATGGCCACGGTGCACTGATCCTTCACGAAGAGCACCGAGTTGGAGGTTACCCCCATCTCCACCGCCCAGCCGAAGATCATGTCCTGGATCTCGCGCTCGGTGGGCTCGCGTTTGCAGCGCACCTCGGTGCCGTCGGGTTTTCTGGCCACGGCGGGTTTGAGATTTTCAGGCCCCCGGACCCGATTGATCTGAGACTGCTGGACGATGATACCGCCGTCCATGAGGCTCTTGAACTCCACCACCGGAAGGCCCCAGTATTCTTCCAGGCGATCCATGCGCTTTATGCGGATGATGCGCAGGTTTTTGCGCTTTTTCAGGATCTCCACCGCCCCCTCTTCGTATTCCGGGGCGGCCACGACCTCGAAATACTGTTCGCTTATGGCCTCGGCACAGGCTTTGTCCACCGGCCGGTTCAGGGCGATGGCCCCTCCGAAGGCCGCAATCCGGTCTGCCCGAAAAGCCCGGATGAAGGCCTCGGCGATGGTCTCTCCGTAAGCCACCCCGCAGGGATTGTTGTGTTTGACGATCACGCAGCAGGGTTTCTGGCTGAGATATCGCAGGACGTTCAGGGCATTGTCCACGTCCGTGAGATTGGTCTTGCTGGGGTGTTTTCCGAACTGGAGCATGTCCTCCTCGCGCAGGCTCGAGACCAGCCCCTTCCCGGGCGAGATGAATTCGCACTCTCCCAGCACCAGATTGCCGTTTACCAGTTCGTAAAGGGCGGCCTCCTGATCGGGATTTTCCCCGTAACGCAACCCTCTTTCCTCTATCACGCCCGGTTCGACCTCGATCTTCCAGGTTCGTTTACGGTAGACCAGGGTCTGATCCCCGAAGGTTATCCGGATTTCCGGTGGAAAATGATCGCCCTTGATAGTGCGGTACATCTTTTTGAGATCCTCGGACACGACAGCACCCCCTTCCCGAAATTCTCCCTTCCAAGGATAGCCCAAAAGGGTCCCCGGAGTCAAATGCCATCAGCGTCGGGGACGAGGACGCGGCCGGCTGCGGCGGGGCCGGGAAGAACGGGCCGGTGTTCTGGCTCCCGGCCCTCCCAGTTCCTCCCGAACGAGGGCCGGAGATATCAACCATTCTTCCTCGGGCTCCGGGAAGATGACTTTCATCCTGCGTCCCAGGAGGTTTTCTATCCCTTCCAGAAAGAAGGCCCCGGTTTCGTCACAGAGGGAGATGATCTCTCCCCCGGCCTTTTTGAGACGGGCGGCCCGCTGAAGAAAATCGCTCGGGATCTCCGGCAGATCGTAGTTGACGATAAGTTCGAGTTCCGGATCCTGAATGAAGCGACAACCCGCATCCGTGGCCACCAGGACCCGGGCCTCTCCCCGGGCAAAGAGTTTCAGGAAATTAAGTCGCAGAGGGAGGGGTAATTCCGGTTTTAAGAAAACGGCCTTGAGCCCCAGGGCCTTCAAATCATCGGTGAGTTCCTGGGC
>JALWCD010000155.1 GCA_027036915.1 Thermodesulfatator sp.
AAATAAGAGTTTAAATTCCTCTGGCCCTCCTCGACCGGGGAGGGCCTTTTTCAGGATTTAGAACTCTACGGTAACTTGCAGTTTCTTTCCCTGACGGGAATAAATAAGCGAAAGCCGGTCTCCTTTCTCTTTGAAAGTCAGCAGGAGCCTTAACTTCTCTACCGTAGGCAGGGGTTCTCCATCCGCTTCCAGCAGTAGATCTCCCGCCTTAAGACCGGCCCGCTCGGCCGGAGAACCTTTTTCCACCTTGACGATTTTTAAACCACTTTTTTCCTCTTCTATCCATACCCCCAGACGAGCTGAAAAGGGACGTTCGGCAGGTTCCGGATAAAGGATATAGTCCGCAAAGCCGGAAGAAATCCTTTCGTTGCCTCCCAGGACAAGGGTGGTTACCGAATGGATTCCACGCCTTTTAAGTCTGGAGGGGATGCCGAAACCGTACATTATGTGTCCCTTTCCCGCCAGGATGATCAACTGGTAGTCCGGATGGTCTGAAAGCCATTTATGAGCCGCCTCGGCCATACCTTCATCCCACAATACCTGAGCCTGATAGAAATATTCGAATTCAGGAAATTTTTGAGAAAATTCGCGGTGTTTTTGGTAAATTTTATATAAATAGGCCCGATAAGAGGGGTGATTTAAATCTATTTCCGGTAAAGAAGCCTTTTCCTCCAGGGTTAGACTTTCGAGGCCGGAACGGGCCACTTTTCGGGTGATTTCCGAAGGGATGTTTAGGGCCAGTAACGGGATTCCCTTTTCGCGCGCAAAGAGAAGGATGGGACGATAAAGTTTCCAGTCGAATCGCCACCTTTTAAAGTATTCTGTTTTTTCCAGAAGTTCTCGTTCGCCGATGGCCCCGGAAACGAAAAGATCCAGATATTTTTGAAAGGGTTGTTGAAACATTTCAAGCCCGATGGCTATCCGATGACCCTTTTGATGAAGGTTTTTGATAATTTCCAGTTGTGTGAGGTGATGTTCATAACGATCGTGTTCCTCTCCTATAAGAATTACACGATATAAACCGATTCTTTTCACAATTTCTTCCAGAGAGAGGAGATTTTTCAGGGGTAGACCGGTGACCTCGGTAGAAAGAAGAAGGCGCTTTCCGTTTTCCCCTCGGGAGTCAAATCTTTCTATTATTCTTCCTCCCCGCAGGAAAAGCCGTTGGGCCCGCCAGAAGTGCTCCAGTCTGGGCAAGACTTTCTCTATCTCTTCCGCGCTGAAAGCCAATACCAGAAGGATCGCTTTCCCCGGATAATAGGGATTTTGATTCACCTCCAGATACACCCCATTTTGAAGTTCCTGCCCGCGGAATAAAAAGCTCAGCTCCCGGGGTAATTTTCCCAGAAAGACCAGGTTTTCATTGGTGACCCCCCCGTCCAAAAAATTCTTCCATACCACCTCATAGCCCAGTTTTTTCAAACGATGTACCAGAGGACGATAAACGGGCCAGTCTTTCCGGGCCAGCCATATTCGGCCTCCGGAAGCCCAGATTACCCCCAGATTGGGAGGGATCTCGTTTTCTCCGAGTTCACGCCAGAGTCTGTAGTCCGGGTCCAGGAGAACTTCCTCCGGAGGGGCTTCAAGCGTAAGCTCCAGGTCCTTCTGGGCCCCGTTGAGTTCTACTTCTAAGGAGAGGGTTTGAGAGGAGCTTTTTACCCGTAAGGGGACTTTTAGATGGTAATAAGGGGGGGCCTGATAAAGAGTAAGTCCTAAACGGTACCGGCCGGTTTTTTCCTTAAATAAGTAGCGTTTTGTCAGGTGCAGGGAGGGTTTTCCGGATCTTTCTATCCATTCCTGGAAAAAGGCCGAAAGATCCTGTCGGGAACGAGCCGAAAAGGCCCTTTCGATATCCTTCCAATCGGCTTCTCGATAGAGAAAGCGGTCAAGGAGATCCCTCAAGGCCCCGAAAAAGTTTTCGCTTCCCAGCCGCTGTTCAAGCATGTAAAAGAAGAAAGCCCCTTTACCGTAACCCAGGGCCTGGGAACAGCGGTCGGTTCGGCCCTTGAATTGAGAAAGGGGCAGGGGATCCTTTCCCTGACACCAGGTTTCGTGGGCGATGAGGAGGTCCTTGCGATATTTAAGGCCTTCTCCCCTCTTTTCGGCCTGACGCCAGTCTCCGAGATAGGTTACCAGTCCTTCGGACCAGTTGGCCTTCCGGGGGTAAATCCCGCAACCGAACCACTGGTGCAGGATCTCATGAGGCAGGGAGGTGCGGGGCAGGAAGGGCAGGCGAATGACTTTTTCGCCGAAAAGGATCAGGGTAGGGTAGGCCGAGCCCACTTCTCGATTGATCTCCACGATGGAGAGTCGCCGGTAAGGAAAGGGGCCCAGGAGGTCTTCGTATTCCCGGATGTAGTTCAGAGTCTGTCCCAGGTAAGTTTCGGCGAGTTCTGGATCCGGCCCTTTGAGATAAAGGGCTACCGTAAGCGGCCCGCGGGTGCGGTAATAGTATTCGTATTTTCCATAGATCAGGGGGGGAGCCGGGGCGGGGTGTGACAGAATAAAGGTATAGATTTTTTTCTTCTTTCTGGTCTTGACCTCCAGTTTTTCCGCGGAAGATATGG
>JALWCD010000156.1 GCA_027036915.1 Thermodesulfatator sp.
CCCGACGAAGAATGCCGTATTTGAGGGTCTCAAGCGCGGCCTTGTGGGCCCGGGAGGGATAGAAATAGTCCGTATCCGGAGTAATACGGAAAGGGTGATCTTTGAGACCAAAAAAACCCAGATAATCCGGAAGTTCAACGGATCTGGGTGAGAAGTTCATATATCGGCCCTATCAAAGCAATTACGATCAAAAGGAAAAGAAGACCGGTAATTACGATGAGGATCGGTTCAAGGATCTTGCTCAAAGTTTCCACCAATCCCTGAATAATTTCATAATAATGACGCGCCAGATGGCGTAACTGGTCCACCAATCTTCCGGTTTCTTCTCCCACCGCAATCATTCTTAGATCCAGAGGAGAAAACAGTCCTGCCGCCGAGGCCACTTCTTTAAAACTTTCGCCTCGCAATATACCTTCCTTCATATTATGGATAATTTTTCGACTAAGTTCGCTTTGTATATTTGAAGCCATAATATCAAAACTACGAAGGATATCAATGCCAGCCCCCAAAAGCAAAGCCAGATATTCAAAAAAGAAAGCTAGAAGAGAACTGCGTTTAACTCGAGAAATAACAGGAACTTTCAATAAAAGTTTTTCTACCTGCAGTCTAAACCCCGGAAACTTTCGATAGGAAAACCAAAAGAGGATAAAAATTGCTACTGTACCTCCCGCCAGATGAAAAAGATACGCCCGCAAAAAGGAGGTTATAAAGAGCAAGAGACGAGTGGGCCCCGGAAGGGCCACCTGCATCTGGGAAAAAAGTTCCAGGATTTTGGGAAGGACGAAGAGCAGCCAGAAAAGAAGGGCTCCGGTCATGGCAAAGAGGACGAAAGCGGGATAGAGCATGGCTCTTTTGGTCTGAGTAATAATGGTATGGATGCGATAGAGGTGCTGTGCGGCCTCTTCCAATGTTTGATCCAGACGGCCGGTTTCTTCTCCCAGGGCTACCAGAGAACGGACAATACCGGGAAAGACCCCTTTTTCCCTCTCCATGCCTCTGGAAAGAGGGTTTCCGGCCTGAAGATCCTGCAGGAGAATTCCCAAGGCCTTTCTAAGACGGGGATTAGGAGTAGCCTCTCTCAGGTCCTTGAGAGCCTGCATCAGGGGCACCCCTCCCCGGACCAGGAGGGCCAGATTGTGGCAGAATTCGGCCAGCTCCGGGCGGGAGACCCGGCTCACGGTTAGACGATCCCAGGGGAGGGCCGGACGAACGGAGTACTTTATAAGTATAAGGCCCTCCTGCCGGAGATACTGGTATAGGGCCCGCAGATCCGGAAACTCCAGCTGATCCTTTACCACTCGACCATCAGCGGTCAGGGCCTTGAAGCGGTAAAGCGGCATCAGCCCACCACCCTCCGGATCTCTTCTACGGTGGTAACGCCCTGAAGGACCTTCTCCCGGGCCGATTCCCGCAGGGAACGCATGCCGGCTCGCCGGGCAGATTCAGCAATCTCGACCAGAGGGCTATCTTCTGCGATTAAGCGCTTAATAGTATCATCAACCCGAAAAATTTCAGCTACTACCGTCCGTCCCAAAAAGCCGCGCCCACGACAGATTTCACATCCTTTGCCCCGAAAATAGGTCTGATCTTTGGGTAAATCATAATAATTGATAAGTGTTTCTGGAGGACGATATTCTTCTCGACAATAAGGACAAATTTTCCTTACCAGACGCTGGGCCAGAACCCCAAGCAGGGAGGAAGCCAGGAGATCCGCGCTCACCCCCAGGTCTTTGAGCCGATAAAGGGCCGACAGGGCGTCGTTGGTATGAAGAGTAGAAAGGAAAAGGTGGCCAGTCAGGGCGCTCCGGATGGCCATTTCGGCCGTCTCTTCATCCCGAACCTCGCCCACCAGGATAACGTCCGGATCCTGGCGGAGGAAATGGCGAATGGCCCGGGCAAAGGTATAGCCCGCCTCCTCGTTGACCTGGGTCTGCCGGGCGAGCGGCAACCGGTACTCGATGGGATCCTCGGCCGTAAGGACGTTTTTCTCGAGCAGATTGAGCAAACGCAGGCCGGC
This sequence comes from Thermodesulfatator sp., assembly GCA_027036915.1. GTDB lineage: Bacteria > Desulfobacterota > Thermodesulfobacteria > Thermodesulfobacteriales > Thermodesulfobacteriaceae > Thermosulfurimonas_A. Next base: position 2,018 of record JALWCD010000156.1, read on the forward strand.
ATAAAGGGTGGTGGTCTTACCTGACCCCGTGGGCCCGGTTACCAGAAACATACCGTATGGTTTCTCAAAGAGATCCTTGAGGATCGCCACCTCTTCTTCGGTAAAACCCAGATTATGCAAGTGATAGACTGTGCTTCCCACAGGCAGGATACGAATGACCATGTTTTCCCCGGTAGGGGTCCGCACGGTCGAGATCCGGAGATCGTATTCCTCGCCCAAAAACTGAAACCGCATCCGCCCATCCTGCGGAAGACGGGTTTCGGCAATATCCATCCCGGAACGGACCTTGATGGCCCCGATCAAACGGGCATGCAAAGTGTGGGGGAAAACCCAGAAGGGCTCAAGCACCCCGTCTATGCGAAAGAAGATCTGGGTGGTCTTCTCCGAAGGGGTAATATGGATATCGGTCACCCTCCTTCCGGTGGCCACGATGAAAAGTTTTTCAATGAGATCGTTCATCTGGACTTCAGCGTTGGGGTTTTCCCGAAGCCTTTCGGTAAGGGTCTCCAGATCCTTTTCCGGCGGATTCTCGAGAAAATAGTAAAACCTTTCGGTGGCCCGCGAGATCTGAGAACGCGGAGCCACCACCGGCCTGATACGCATCCCGGAAACCCGGGCCAGGGCCTCCTGAAGGCGCAGGTCGAAGGGATCATGGAGGGCCACCACCAGGGCCCCCTCCGATATCCGAAGGGGCAGGATCTCACGCTGTCGGGCAAAGGCCGGAGAGACCTTAAGGAGAGCCTGAGGATCGGGGGTGAGGGCGGAGAGATCCTCGAAAGGAAGGCCGGCCTGCTCGGCCAGCACCTGGGCTACCTCAAGCTCCGTAACCAGGCCCAGACGAACCAGTATCTCGCCCAGACGTTCCCGGGTGGCCTTCTGTTCAAGGAGGGCGAACCGAATGTGTTCCTCGGTAATGAACCCTCTTTCTTTCAGAAGTTGTCCGATGGGTTTTCTCTCGGCCATACTGATCCTTTTATAGAAAATCAGGCCGGGCTAGGCAACCTTTTTGACGCCATAAGTCAAAATTTCCTCTGTCGTACTCCTCAGCAAATGGGCCGCCACTTCCTCCGGGCGAGGGGCGCCCGGGAAAAGGCGTAAAGTGAAAAGAAGTTTTCCATCCCCAAGGGAAAGGTCGCTCACCCATCGCCTGAGGTCGAAAGTGCGCCTGCCCGAAGGGCGCTCCACCACCAGAGACTCTTTCAGGCGAGCCTTCAGGTCTTCCAGCTGAAGGACGCTTCCGGGAGGGCATACAACTTCGAAACGGGCCTCCTCGGCCGTGTCCCGAGGGGCTTCCACCCTCAATACTCTCCGAATCCTTAGGCCTTCCGGCAGGGCATCTCCCAGGGCCTCAAGGAGCTTCCCTTCGGGGATCTCCTCGGAAAGGCCCACGAAGAAGACCTCTTTTTCGGAAGCAATGCCTACCGGCAGGGCCCTGCCGAAGGAAAGTTTCGGTCGGGGATTGAAGCCCCGGCTGAAGGCCAGAGGAAGCCTCTTTCGTCTCAGGGCCCGCTCGAAGACCCTCTGAAGCTCGCGCTGAGAGAGAAAAGAAAGCCTACCCTCCCTGGCATATTCTATGCGATACCAGTAAACCTCCTCCCGGGATGGCAAAACGGGCAGAGGTTCCCGGTCCTCGGGAGAGGGTCTGAGGACGTTCCGAACGTTTTTTCCGCAAACCCCACACTTGAGACACTTTTCAAAACGGCAGTCCGGCGAAAACTCTTCCCGAAAGGCCCGCTCCCTTTCGGCCAGGAGGAATTCCTTCGAAAGGCCGCTTTCAAGGTGTTCCCAGGGCAAAACCTCCTCCGGCGCACGCGGGCGCAGATAGTCCTCCAGGTTGAGATGCAGGCTTTCGGCCGCCGAAAGCCAGGTCTCAAGCCTGAATTCCTCCGACCAGCCGTCGAGGCGGGCTCCCCGTCGATGGGCTTCCAGGACGAGAGCCGAAAGCCTACGATCCCCCCGGGAGAACACCCCCTCAAGGAAACTCTGCTCCGGCATGTGCCATTTGAGGCGCAACCTCCGGCCGCGGAGGTTGCGTTTGAGAACGTGCAGCCTCCGGCGGGTCTCCTCAAGGCTTATCTGGCCTTCCCACTGAAAGGGGGTATGAGGTTTGGGCACGAAGGTGGAGACCGAAACCGTGACCTCGAGGCCCCGGCTCCTGCGTTGCAGGCGACGGGCCAGATCAGCAATGGCCCGCACATCCTCCTCGGTTTCCGTGGGCAGGCCGATCATGAAGTAAAGCTTGATATCGCGCCAGCCCAGAGTGCGGGCCAGCTCCGCCCCCCGGAAAAGTTCCTCCTCGGAGATGTCTTTGTTGATCACCCGGCGCAGGCGCTCGGTTCCGGCCTCCGGGGCCAGGGTAAGTCCGGTGCGCCTGCCCCGGGAAAGGACTTCGAGGATCCCCGGGGTAAGACTGCCCACCCGGAGGGAGGGCAGCGAGAGAGCCACCCGCTCCTCTCCGAAACGGCGATAAAGGACCCTCATCAGGGTCTCGAGGGCCGTATAGTCCCCGGCCGAAAGCGAAAGGAGGGAGATCTCCTCATAACCGGTGGCGGAAAGCCCCTCCTCGGCCATCTCCAGGATCCTCTCGACCGACCGTTCCCGCACGGGTCGATAAACGGAACTCGCCTGACAGAAGCGGCAACCGCGGGTGCAGCCCCGGGAAATCTCAAGCGATAGGCGGTCGTGGGCCGCAAACCAGGGCACTATCGGCCGGAAGGGATAAGACACGGCATCCAGGTCGGGAACCACCCGCCGGCGAATCTTTTCGTAGCCGGGCTTGAGGGCCTCCACCGCGACCAGCCGGCCCTTTTCATAGACCGGCCTGAAATAGGCCGGCACATAGATTCCGGGAAGGCGACTCAGGGCCGAAAGCAACTCCTTTCGACTTCCCCGGGCCGCTTTCCACTCCCGCACCACCTCCGCCACCTCCAGAATAGCCTCTTCCCCGTCTCCGAAGATGATGGCGTCGTAGAAATCGGCCACGGGCTCGGGGTTGGCCATGGCCGAGCCCCCGCCGAGAATAAGAGGGTCACCTTCCCCCCGCTCCCGGGCCAGCACCGGAATCCCGGAAAGTTCTAGAATGGTCACGATGTTGCTCACGCACAGTTCATAGGGGTAAGAGATCCCCACCACCTCGAAATCCCGCAGGGGGCGACCGTGTTCCCAGGAAAGAAGAGGCTGTTTCCGTTTCCGCAGGAGGGCCTCAAGATCTCTGGCCGGAGCGTAGGCCCGATCCGCAAGATAAGGGGCCCGGCTGTTGAGGATCAGATAGAGAATCATGAGCCCGATGTGAGACATGCCTATTTCGTAAAGGTCGGGGTAAACCAGGCAAAAACGGACCTCGGCCGCCTCCCAGGGTTTGCGACAGGCGTTGACCTCCCCCTCGAGATAGCGGCCGGGCTTGCGGATACGTACCAGGAGCTCCGTGGGATACATGCGTTATTATGGTAAATTCAAATCCGGAAACTTTAAAGGAGGAAACGTCTGCAGGGGTATATCAATTACAAACGGATAGCCAAACCCCTGAAACTTCCCGGACTTACGGTAGAGATCGGCTTCGGAAACGGGGAGTTCATCACCCGTCTGGCCCGGGAGCATCCCGAGCGTTATTTTCTGGGACTCGAACTTTCCGGCATATCCGTGGAAAAACTCCTGAAACGCATTCGTCGGTACAATCTGAAAAATCTTTTCTGCGTTCGGCTCGACGCCTACTGGGCCTTTTTTCTGCTTTTGGAGGATGAAAGTGTGGAAACCATTTACCTGAACTATCCCGACCCCTGGTTCAAGAAACGCCACCACAAACGCCGACTCACCAAACCTGAAAACCTCTATCTTTTTGCCCGCAGGCTTAAGACCGGAGGCGAAATCCGCCTGCGCACCGACGATCGCCCCTTTCTGGACTACACCCTGGAGGCGGCCCGGGAGGTGGAGGCCTTCGAGATGACCATGAAGACCCTCAAGCCCCGGGAACCCCTCACCAAATACGAGGCCAAATGGCTGTCCGAAGGCAAGACCCTTTACGCCCTGACCCTTAAAAAGATTCGCCCCCCCAGAGAGATTCCCCATCCCCGCATCGAGGAGGTGAACCAGGTGTTTCCGGTAAAAATCCCTGACCTTGAAAGACTTCGCGAGGTCCTTCAGAAAACCTTCCGAATTCGGGAGGGCCTGGTGTTGAGAACCTTTCGAGTCTGGGAACATGGAGAAGATCGTCTGCTGGAGGTTCTCCTTTCGGAGGAGGGCTATCTTCAGCGCTTTCTGGTCTTCATCCAGAAGAAACCCCGGGGCTACCAGCTAGATGTTTCCAGTTTTAGTGAAGTGCTAAAGACCAGAGGGCTTCAGGAGGCCCTGGAATTTCTGGGCCGTGAGCTTTCTGAAAAAGGCTAAAGGGCACAATAGGCCTTGGTTTTGTCTTCGTGCTTTGGGATGAAGCCTGAAGGTTGCGCGCAACTTAAAAAGTTTTTCCGCCGGAAAGTGACGCGTTTGCACCCCGAGAGCCCGTGAGATTTCCTCCAGTATACGCTCCACTTCTTCGAAATTCCGGGCTACCAGTGTAAACCAGATGTTTAGACGATGCCGTCTGAGATAACAATGGGTAACTTCCGGATAGGCAGCGATCTTACGAGCTGCTTCCTCTACTTCTTCCGGAGGCACCGAGACCGCGGCCAGGGTGGTCACGAAACCAAGCTGGCGGGAATCCGGACTGGCTCCCAGGTGGCGCAGGATACCCTTCTCTTTCAGGGTGCGTAGTATGTCGAGCACTTGAGATTCCGTAAGCCCCAGCTCCTCAGCCAGAAGGGCGAAGGGCCGAGAGACAAGCGGCAGGCCCTGCTGAAGTCTCTCCAGAAGGCGACGTTCCGTCTCCGAGAGCCTCACACTTCGATCTCCAGAATTTCAAAGTGGCGCACCCCGGAGGGTGTCCTCACCTCGACCTCGTCGCCGGCCTCTTTTCCTATGAGGGCTCGTCCCAGAGGAGAGGTCACGGAAATGAGCCCCCGTTCCACGTCCGATTCGTAGGGGCCCACCAGACGATAGACCACCTCCTCCTCGGTATCTAGATCAAGGAGCCTTACCCGGACCCCGAACTGTACCCTCTCCGGGGGTTCCTTGGGAGGCTCGATTACCTCCGCCCGGCTCAAACGATCCGAAAGCTCCTGAATGCGGCCCTCGATATGGGCCTGTCTTTCCTTGGCGGCCTCGTACTCGGCATTTTCCGAGATGTCCCCGTGGGCCCGGGCTTCCTCGATGGCTTTTACCACGTCCCTTCTCTCCACGGTCTTAAGACGCTCGAGCTCGGCCTTAAGACGTTCAAAACCTTCGGGGGTAAAAGGAATCCGCTCCATAGGAGAACCACCCCTTCGCCTAGATTAAATAGTCCATCAAGACTCCCAGAAATATTACCACGCTTATGGCACCGTTAAAGGTGAAAAAGGCCATATCGAGGCCGGAAAGATCCCGGGGATTGACGGTAACCCTCTGGGCGATAAAGAGCCCCCCGGTTACAGCAAGAGCCGCATAGTAGACATAGGAAAGCCCGAAAAAGTAGCCCGCCAGGGCAAAAAGGGCGAAGGAAAGAGCGTGGAAGAGGGAGGAGATGCGGAAGGCCCGCCTTCTTCCGAAACGGGCGGGGATAGAATGGAGTCCGGCCCGGCGATCAAAGGCCTCGTCCATGCAGGCGTAAAGGATGTCAAAACCCGCCACCCAGAAGACCACCCCCAGGGCCAGAACGAAGATTCCGGGCTCGTGGAAAGCCCCGGTTACGGCCACATACCCCCCGAGTGGAGCCAGCGCGAGCGCCGCCCCGAGAAACACATGGCAGAGCCAGGTAAAGCGCTTGGTGTAAGAATAGGAGAGGATAATGAGATAAGCGATGGGGGAGAGTTTCAGGGTGAGTTTATTGAGCCCCGCGGCGCAGAGATAATAAAGAAAGGAAGCCACAAAGAAAAGGGCCCAGGCTTCGCCCGGGCGAACCAGGCCGGTGACGAGATGCCGGTTTCTTGTGCGGGGGTTTTCGGCGTCAAAAGGAAGGTCTGCCAGGCGGTTAAAGGTCATGGCCGCGGTCCTCGCCCCCACCATGCACCCCAGAATGAGAAGAGCGGTCTTTAAATCCGGGAAACCCCGGGCCGCAAGCACCGCCCCGGTATAGGCAAAGGGCAGGGCAAAGATGGTGTGCTCAAACTTTATCATCTCAAGGAGGTATTTAATCTTTCTCCACATCCTTTCCCTCTTTACGCAAAGCCTCGCGCAGCCACAGGGCATCTTGACGGTCAATGGGGCGGATGGTGTCTTTTTTGAGGAAATACAGACCTTCTTTGTTTAAAATTTTCAAAAGAGTTCCTTC
>JALWCD010000157.1 GCA_027036915.1 Thermodesulfatator sp.
CCCCACCCCCTCCGGAAGATCCCGCCGGATAAAGATTCCGCCCAGGGGAAGGGGAAGGCCGGTCTCCTCTTCCCACCATTTTCCCAGGTCAAGGACTAGATGAAGCCCGTATTTCCGGTAAACGAAACGGCCTTCATGGATAATGACCCCCGCCCCGGCGGCTCCGGCCGCCAGAGCCGGAAGAATCTGGTCGTAGGGCACGAAGTGTTTGTTTTGCGCCTCAGGGAAGGCCAGGCGAAAAAGGAGATGGGCCGTGGTGTGTTCCCCGGGAAGAAGGACCCTGAGGCCGGGAATTTCGGAGGGTCCGCAGGGGTTTTGGGCCACAAGAAGGGGGCCGCAGCCCCGCCCGAGCGCCGCTCCCACGGGAAAGACAGCGTAGCGCCCGTAGATCTCGGGAAGGAGGGCAAAGGAAAGTTTGATCACCGGAATCTCTCCCGATAGGGCCAGACGGTTCAGGGTCTCGATGTCCTCGAAAATAAATTCCGTCTCCCAGGGGAGCCTTATCCAGCCCAGGACCAGGGGCCCGAAAAGGAAGGTGTCGTTAGGGCAGGGGGAGAGGGCTATTTGAAGTTTTTCGAAAGCCAAAGCAGGGCCTCCTTGAGGCTTGAGAGGGCTTTTTCCGTCTCCCAGGGATCTTCCGGCCTCTCAAGAAGATTGCTTACGGCCCGAATTTCCACCAGGGGGATGCCCAGCCTCCGGGCGGCCCGGGCCACGGCGAAACCCTCCATGTTTTCCGCCAGAGCCTGGTGGCGGCGCTGAAGAAGACGGCCCCGATAGGGGTCCCGGGTGGCGCAACAAACCGTAACCATCGGCCCGGCTTCAAAAGGCAATCCCCTTTCCTCAAGGAGATTTAAGGCCCGCTCAAGCCAGGGACTTCCCAGGTGGACCCGGTTTGTCACCGGAAGGTGCTTTCCGAAAACACCGAGGTGCCCGGGAAAACAGAGGGCCAGATCCCCGAAGATCTCCTCGGTGGCCACCACCAGGTCCCCGGGGGAAAGGCCGGTTTCCGGGTAGGCCCCGGCTATGCCCGAAAGAAAGACCACCGGCGGACGGACCTCGCTAAGGATCTCCAGGGCCGAAAGCGCGGCCTCGACCGGGCCGAACCCTATCACCCGCAGGTCAAAGGCAAGTCCCTTTAGAGGCTCGGCCTCAAGCTCCGTGGGCACCAGAACTAACATTCCTCTTTCCTGAAACGTTCAATCCTTAAAGCCCTCCCGCTTTCCTCATCAAGCTCAAGAAAAACCCCTTCGAGTTTTACCGGACCCTTCTTCGGTACCTCAAGCCTTCTGGGGACCTGGGTGAGGTACATTTCAAGGGCCTGGGAAAGGCTCATCCCGATCACTCCGTCGCGCAGACCGCACATACCCACGTCCGAGATATAGGCCGTGCCCCCGGGCAGGACTCTTTCGTCGGCGGTCTGTACGTGGGTGTGGGTGCCGAGGAGGGCCGAGACCTTTCCGTCAAGATACCAGGAAAGGGCGATCTTTTCCGAGGTGGCCTCGGCGTGAAAGTCGACGAGGATGCAGGGGGTTTCCGGTCTGAGCTTCTCGGCCAGGGCCTCCGCAGTGCGGAAAGGACAGAGCAGCGGACGCATGAAGACCCTGCCTTCGAGGTTGATGACCGCAAGCCGCTTTCCGTTCTTCTCAAGGAGGGCCCAGCCCCGGCCCGGGGCCCCCTCCGGGTAATTTGCCGGCCGCAGGACCCTTTCGGCCCGGGCCAGATGGGGCAGAAACTCCCTTTTCCAGACGTGATTGCCTGTGGTGAGAAGGTCGAGACCCAGCTCGAAAAGCTCCTCCGCGATCTTCTGGGTCAAACCGTATCCCCCGGCGGCGTTTTCGGCGTTGGCCAGAGTGAAATCCGGCCGGTATGTCCGCAGGAGTTCTGGCAGGAAGATCCGGAGGGCGCGCCGGCCGGGATTGCCCACGATGTCTCCCAGAAAAAGGATCCTCATTTGGCGTACTCCACGGCCCGGGTCTCGCGCACCACGGTGACCTTGATGACCCCGGGAAACTTCATGTCTTCTTCGATCTTGCGGGCGATGTCCCGGGCGAGCATCACCGCCTCCTCGTCCGAGACCTTACCGCTGTCCACGATGACCCGTACCTCACGGCCGGCCTGAATGGCATAGGCCTTCTGCACCCCGTTGAAGGAATAGGCGATGTTTTCCAGATCCTGGAGACGTTTGATATAGGTTTCGAGGAGCTCCCGTCGGGCCCCGGGGCGGGCCCCGGAGACGGCGTCCGCGGCCTGCACCAGGATGGCGAGCACCGACTGGGCCGGCACGTCCTCGTGGTGGGCGGCGATGGCGTTTACGATCTCCTCGTCCTCCCCATACTTGCGGGCCAGATCCGCACCGATGAGGGCGTGCGGCCCCTCCTGCTCAAAGTCCACGGCCTTTCCGATATCATGCAAAAGTCCGGCCCGCTTGGCCTTCTTCACATCCAGTCCCAGTTCCCCGGCCATGACCCCGCAGATGAAAGCCACCTCTATGGAGTGCTGGAGCACGTTCTGAGTGTAGCTGGTGCGGTATTTGAGTTTTCCGAGGAGCTTGATCAGTTCGGGATGAAGTCCGTAGACTCCCACGTCGAAGGCCGCTTTCTCACCGGTCTCCTTGATGGTGGTCTCCATCTCTTCTTCCACCTTTTTGACCACCTCCTCGATGCGGGCCGGGTGGATACGGCCGTCGGCCACCAGCCTTTCCATGGCCAGCCGGGCGATCTCGCGCCGGATGGGGTTGAAACAGGAGAGGACCACCACCTCGGGGGTGTCGTCGATGAGCACCGTGACCCCGGTGGCGGCCTCAAAGGCCCGAATGTTTCGGCCCTCCCGCCCGATAATCCGGCCCTTCATCTCGTCGCTGGGAAGCGGCACCACGGAAACCGTCTTTTCGGTCACGAACTCCGCCGCACAGCGCGAGATGGCCAGAGCCAGGATCTCCTGAGCCTTGCGCTTGGCTTCCTCCTTGGTTTCGGCCTCGATCCGCATGAGAACCCGGGCTGCCTCCTCCCGGGCCTGCTCCTCCACCCGGGAGAGCAGAAGCTCCCGGGCCTCCTCCTCGCTCATGTGGGCCACTTCCTCCAGGCGTTTCTTCTCTTCCTGAATAAGGTTCTGCAGTTCCTCCTGGCGTCGGGCAAGCTCCTCACGGGTCCGGTCTATCTCCGTCCGTTTGGCCTGAAGATCTTTTTCGAGTTCCCGTAGGGCTTCCTCCCGCTGGGCGAGCGCGGCTTCTTTTTGAGAAATCCTGGCCGCCTGGGCTTCCAGTTCCCGGAGTTTCTGACGGTGGGCTTCCTCCAGCTTTTCTTTGCTTTTGAGGACCTCCTCCTTGGCCCGGATGCGGGCCTCCTGGGTGATGGTCTCGGCCTCTCGCCGCGCCCGTTCCAGGATCAAACGGGCTTCTTCCTCCGCACGCCGTCTTTCCTCGAATTCCTCCTTCTTACGGAGCCGGTAAGCTACAATGAACCCCGCTCCCGCCCCCACCACCAGGGCTAACAGTGCTACCACGACTTCCATTTCAGGACCTCCCCAGCTCTATATTTTTCCGCAGGGGAGGGAGAGGAGGGGACCATCTGAAAAGGGGCCCGGGGTGCCGTGTCAGCCGGCCCGCTTCGAGGACCGAAGTCCTACCATAGGGGGTCGTCCGCCCCTTCGGCTTCCCCGGCTGTCAGGGCCGGGGCCTGCACCAGAGCGGAGAGGACCCCCTCGCGGGCACGGGTGTTGCCTCGGCGGGCTTTTTGGCCGATCACGCACACCCCAGGCATTTCAGTTCCCTCTCGATGGCTTCACTCAACCTAATAGCTTCTCTCCCAATCTTCTCCGAAAGGAGCCTGTGCTCCCGCTTGATTCGAACCAGTTCCGCCGTGATCTCAAGCAGGAGCACCACCGCCTGTTTTAAAGGCGAAAGCTCGCGCCGACCTTTCAGTCTTCTTTTTTTTTCCTCTAAATATTCCAAAATCTCTTCTATTTCTTCTTCCGGGAGATCCGCCCGGAAGGTAAAACGGTTGCCCGCAAACTCAAACTCTATAAGCCTTGCGGCCAAGCCTTAAGCGCCTCCTTCGGAGAATTGGGAGAGCCTTTCTATGAGGCTGCCAATCCTTTCCTTGATGGCCCTCCTTTCTTCCTCCCTGCGGTTAAGCTCTTCCTTAAGCCGAGAGACCTCGGCCTCTTTTTCCTGTAGTTTTAAAAGGAGTTCCTCCCTTTCGGCTTTAAGCCGCCCCAGGGCCTGCAGAAGCTTCTCAATTTTTTCTTCCAGAACATGAAGATCCTGTACATCTATTTGAGGATTCTGCACATCCATTTCCATCTCGCCCCTCCTTCTATGACAAGCTTATGAGGGTTTGGGGCATCGGTCAAGGGGCCGGTCGTTCGATCACGGCCTCCAGAAAAATCCGCAGGGGCCGAGCCGGGAGGAGCTCCAGACGCCAGGTGGCCCGGCCCTCGGGGGAAAGCTCGTCCCAGGGAGGATCCGCACTGATCGAGACCCGTACTTCCTCTTTGCGGCTTACCGGAAGCCTCTCGTAAACCGTAAGGGGCATCCTTTCCGAATGGGCACTCTTTATCTCTATTTCCCAGCGCAGGGTGCGTCTCAGACGTTTTTTCACCACTCCCACCCGTTCCTCGTAATCCCGCAGGATCCTCCGGCTGACCTCCACCCAGGGATCCTCGGAGAGATAAAGATTTAGCCGGCGCCCGGGCCTTAAGTCCGGAAGGTTTCTCTCCGGAAGCTCTCTTCCGGAAAGAAAGATCCGGGTCGGTCCTCCCGGAAGATAGACCTCCGGGTGAAGGGTTAGCGCCAGATAGGCCCGGGGCACGCTATAGGCCGGGACCTCAACCCGCACCCTGGCCGGAAATTCCCTCCGCTCAAGGACCACAAATCGGGGAACTCCCGGAGAGAGGGCCGGAAGGGAGACACGATAGAGTCTTCCCTCAGGGAGGGGTTCGGCCTGAGGAATGCCCTCGGCCTTTAAGGCCGGGGCCTTCAGGGTGAGGATCCTTACCGGGGGGAGGTCCACATACCAGGGGCTGAAGGGCGGGGGTTCATAAAGGGTCGGCCCACTTGGGCGAACCTCATAGCGAAGAGGAAGTTCCGGAAAGGGGCGGCCCAGGCGTTCGGTGAGCCATAGTCCCAGCCGAAACTCCAGCCGGGACTTCTCCGGCCAGATAAAGATCTGGCGCTCCTCCCGATGTTCAAGCCCGGAAAGGGGATAACGCAATTTCAGGGTATAGGTGGAGGGAGTTCCCTCACAGCGAAAAATCGGAAGGAAAAGGGTCTCTTCCTTTACGGAGAGCTTTTCCTCAAGGGCCGAAAGGCGCTTTTTGAGTGCGGCCCGCTTCGCCTCAAGCTCCGCCCGCCGGGCCTTTATCTCCTTAAGTTTAAGTTCCACAGTTTTGAGGGCCGAAAGGGCGTCTTTGCCGAGGTCCCGGGGACCGAGTCCCATAAGCCATTTTTCTTCCAGGGAGAGTATCTCATCTTCTTTGGAGATTTCCGAAAGTTCGGCCTTTGTCCGACGGATCTCCTCGGCCACCGGCCCCCCGGGGCTCGTAAAGCCCTGCGGGATAAGACTCACCAGACAGCCCGGGGAGGCCTCAAGCACCGCCACCTTTCCGGGATCAAGGCGCCCGGGAAGAGAAACGCTTGCCCCCCGGCGAACCTCCCTCTCGGAAAGGATGAACTCTTCGGTGAGATGGCTCCCTTCCGGAGTAATGGAAAGCTCAAGGGCCCGGCGCGTTAAGGCCCGGGCCTCGACCCCTATAAGCAAAAGTAAGAGCCACAAAAGAATAAACCTTCTCATTTTTCTTCTTCCTTAAGAAATTTCTATAAGGTTATGTTAGCATAATTTCGGAGGGAAAAGCCCTTATGGCCCGGATAAGGAAGGAGGAGGCCCTGCGCTGGCTTTCCGAAAGGCTTCCCGGGCTTGCCCCCGGGGAGTGCCTGGATTTTCTCTGCAAAAAACGCAACCGCTTAGTGCGGGTGGTGCGCACGGAGGAGGGTTTTCGTCTTGAGGAAAGGGGTTTTTTCCGGGAGGACTTCGAAGCCCAAAGGGAAAAAGAGGTTCTCAAGCTCTGCGAAAGGCTCTTTTCGCGGGAATTCCCGAGGAGCCACATGCTGTGGGCGCACAAGAGAAAGGCTTAAATTTTCGGGAAGGGAAAATTTTGCTAGTATAAGTAGGAGAGGGCTTTTGAGAGGATTGAGTTATGGAGCGCCTGGAGAGGGTGGAAAGGCTTCTGGCGGAACTTTATCCCCGGGTAAGGGAGGCCAGAAAGGATCTCGAACTCCTTAAGGACATCACCTCGGATCTGGTGATGTCCTTTCTGGAGGAAAGAAAAAGGGCCGCGGAGGAGCGGAGGAAGGCCGCGGAGGAGTTACAAAAGATCCGGGAACTCCGAAAATCGATTTCGGAACTTAAGGCCTCGATAATCAGTCACGAAAAGCAGATGGAGAGAAAGGAAAAACGGTTGGATCGTCTGGAAAAGCAGATGGAGCGGATGGAAAAACAGGCCGAAAAAGACCGGGAGTGGATGCGGAAAAAATGGGGCGAGATGGCCCAGAGACTCGGAACCCTTACCGAGGACATCTTTGCCCCCGGAATTCCTTATCTGGCAAGGTCTCTGGGTTTCAAGGTAAAAAAACGGATGCTGGATGTGGAATATAAAAAGGACGGGTCTTCCAATCAATACGACGCCATCGTGGTGGCCGAGGATGAGAGTGGACAGGAGAGGGTCCTGGTAGCGGAAGTGAAAAGCCGTTTGCGTTCCGAACACTTTGAGGAATTCCGGAAAAAACTGGAAAACCTGGTGGCCTATGAACCGGCCTATCAGGGAAAGATCCTCCCCGTGCTGGCATCTCTGAAGATCCCTGAAAGATTGATCGAAACGGCCAATCGCCGCGGAGTCCTTCTGGTAAGTATGGGCGGGGAGTATCTTGAGGCCTTAAACCCCGAGGTTGTGAGGGCGGGGAGGAAAGGAGTGGCTGGTGAAACTTAAAGTCTGGCGGAAGGACCCCCGGGCCCGGCTTCCGGAGAGGGCCTCCGGAGGGGCGGTGGGTTTTGATCTCTTTGCCCTTGAGGATCAGGAGATCCCCCCGGGGGAGCCCACCTTCATCCGCACCGGGCTGGTTATAAAGACCGAAAAACCCTACGCCCTCTTCGTCTTTCCCCGCTCAAGCCTCTTTCGTAAAAAGGGTCTGATTTTTCCTCATTCGGCCGGGGTTATCGATTTCGATTACTGCGGAGAGGAGGACGAACTAAAGATCCTGGTCTTAAATCTGCGGAAGGAGCCGGTTCGGGTTTCGGCCGGGGAGCGTCTGGCCCAGCTGGTCCTGCTTTCGGTGGCCACGGAGGTTGAACTGGAGGAGGTCCCTTCTCCTCCGGCTTCCTCCTCCCGGGGCGGCTTCGGGAGCACCGGAGGTTACCTTTGAAGGATCTGCGAGCCATATACCGGCGACACCAGAGGGCCTTCCTCTATCGGGTTTTCGAGGACCTGGGCGGAGAGGCCTTTCGGCAGACCCTCTTTCTGAGTTTTCTCGGGGCCCGGATCTGCTACGCCGACACCCCGCCGCTTTCCCTCTTTGCCGAGGAGCGCTTCCGCGACCCGGAAAAACTGCGGGACTTTTTTCTGCGTCTTAAGGCCTCGGGGCACGCCAGCGTCTTCGCCCACTCGCCCCTGGTGGTGAGGCTCGAGGACCCTTCGGCCGCCCTCCTGGCCTCCCTTTACAAGGCCTGGTACGATCCCGAAAGCGGCCATCTTCAGCTAAACCTCAGGCACTTTGCCGAGATTCTTGAACCTCAGGCTTTCGAAGCCCTGATCGCGCCCGGGATTTCCGACCGCACCTTTCTGGACTTCGAGACCGTTCTCCTGGAAGGCCCGGAACTTTCCCTGAGCTACTCCGGCCCGCTGCGGGATCTTTTGCCCCGCTTCGAAAAGCCCCGGGATGAGGGTCTCTGGGCCCGATTCAGGGTGACCCTCATCCGGGTGCCGGGGCAGGAACCCTTTGGCTGGTACGCCGTCATAGTGGAGGGTTTTTCCCGGCTCTTTTCCCATCAGTTCGTGCGCCACACCTGGCTCAACTTCAACCAGCGCTCCCACCGCTACACCTCGGTGGAACAGTTCGTGCTCCCGCCTTCCTTCCGGAAGGTTTCCGGCGCGCCGGACCTCTACCGGGAGGAGGTGGAAAGGGGGCTTTCGGCCTACCGCCGGTTGCTTGAGGCCGGCCTGAAGAAGGAGGACGCCCGTTTCCTCACCCCCCAGGGGGTGGCCACCACGGTGCTGGCCACCGGGCCTTACTTCGTCTGGCGCGATTTCATCGAAAAACGGGCCCACCCCAAGGCCCAGTGGGAGATCCGTAAAC
>JALWCD010000158.1 GCA_027036915.1 Thermodesulfatator sp.
CCTTTATCATCGCAACCATCATCGGCATCAGCGCCGCCGCAATCAACTTCAAAAGCCCGCAGCCTGTCGATAAAGTATTGAGTATGCTGGCAGGTGCAGCAGCTCCTTGCGCCCTTTTTACCCTGGGTCGGCTCCCGGGCGTTTTGAGGCCGGCCATCGCCACCGTGCTTCCCACCCTCAAAAACCCCGCGGTGCTGATCGACGCCGGAGCTAACGTGGACTGCAAACCCAACCATCTTTTACAGTTCGGCATCATGGGGGCCCTTTTTGCCGAAAAAATTCTGGAGCTGGAACGTCCCCGGGTGGGGCTCCTCTCCATCGGAGAGGAGGGTGGGAAAGGAAATTTTCTGGTCAAGAGGGCCCACGCCCTGCTTTCGGAGAGTTCCCTGAACTACGTGGGCAATGTGGAGGGGCGCCACATCTACTCCGGAGAGGCGGAGGTCATCGTGTGTGACGGGTTCGTGGGGAACATCTGTCTCAAGGTCTCTGAAGGCGTGGCCGAGGCCCTGGGAGAGATGCTCAAACGGGAGGTCCGGCGTGATCCTCTGGCCATCCTGGGCTTTAGTCTGGCCCGCCGTGCCCTGGCCAGATTCCGGCGACGGACCGACTGGCGAGAATACGGTGGAGCTCCCCTCCTCGGAGTAAACGGGGTGGTCATCATCGGACACGGGCGCTCGGACGCCCGGGCGATCCGTAACGCCCTTTTCACCGCCAGGCGTTTCGTAGAGCTCGGTCTGGTGGAAAAGTTACGCCAGGCTCTGGACCGCAAAAAATCCTCTCCCGACCTTCAGGCCATATCATGAGGAAAGCCGGGGCCTTCATCCTGGGAACGGGGCGGGCGCTACCTTCGCGGGTCCTCACCAATCAGGATCTGGAAAAGATGGTGGAGACCTCCGACGAATGGATCACCCAGCGCACGGGTATCAAGGAACGCCGGATCGTGGCCGAGGGGGAGTCCAATAGCCAGCTGGCCGTTGCGGCGGCCAGGAAGGCTTTAGAGAGGGCCGGCGTTGCGCCCGAAGAGCTCGATCTTATCATCGTGGCTACCCTCACTCCGGACTACCTCATGCCCTCGGTGGCCATTCTGGTGCAGGAGGCCCTGGGCGCGAGCCGGGCCGGGGCCTTTGACCTTTCGGCCACCTGTTCGGGTTTCCTCTATGCCCTCTCCATCGCGGACAAATTCGTGCGCGAGGATCCCGCGCGCAAGATTCTCGTTATCGGAAGCGAGGTCCTCTCCCACAAGACCAACTGGGAGGACCGCACCACCTGCGTGCTTTTCGGGGACGGGGCCGGGGCCGCGGTGGTCACCGGCTCTCCGGACGGCCGGCGCGGCGTCCTTTCCACCCACCTTCACGCCGACGGCACCCTCTGGCATCTTTTGACGCTTAAAGGCTGCGGTTCCCTCTATCCGCCCTGCGACCCCAGGATCCCCAGGGAGGACTATTTCATCCGCATGCAGGGACGTGAGGTCTTCAAACAGGCCGTGCGGGCCATGGAGGCCGTGGCCCTGGAGGCCCTGGAGGCCAACGGGGTCGACCCCTCGGAGTTAAGCCTCCTCATCCCTCACCAGGCCAATATCCGTATCATTGAATATCTTCGCGAGCGCCTGGGCCTTCCCGAAGAAAAGGTCTTCGTGAATATTCATCGCTACGGGAACACCTCCGCGGCCAGCATCCCCATCGCCTTAGACGAGGCCCGGGAGGAGGGCCGAATCTCTCCCGGAGATCTGATCCTTATGGTTTCCTTCGGCGGAGGCTTCACCTGGGCCGCGGTCCTTATGAGATGGTAAGGAAGATGCTATAATAGCTCTGCAAGGGGCCGAAAATGAGAGCCGTTTTAAGCGTTTTGGTTTTTGTTTTCCTTTCCGTCCCGGCCTTTGCCGGAGAGGGAAGGGTCACCAACGAGATGATTTATCAGAAACTTCTGGAGCTGGAAAAGAGACAGATCGTCCTTGAAACCCAGTTCCGGGAATTCAGGAAGGCCACGGAGCAAAGATTTACGGCCATAGATAAACGTTTTGAGGATATGAACCGGCGATTTGAGGAGTTGAGAGAGGACGTAAATCGGCGGTTTGAGGAAATGCGGGCGGATGTGAATAAGCGCTTTGAGGAGCACCGGGAGACCATGCA
The DNA here is from genome assembly GCA_027036915.1 of Thermodesulfatator sp. Lineage (GTDB taxonomy): Bacteria > Desulfobacterota > Thermodesulfobacteria > Thermodesulfobacteriales > Thermodesulfobacteriaceae > Thermosulfurimonas_A. The sequence goes on from JALWCD010000158.1 coordinate 2,130, forward strand.
GGAGGAATTCCGGCAGCTTTATACCTTTCTCTGGATCATCACCGGGATCTTTGCCACCCTTACCGCGGTGGTCATCGGGTTTGCTCTCTGGGACAGACGCACCACTGTAAGACGGGCCCGGGAAGAGGCCGTAGAAGAGGTGGAAAGGATTTATGGCGTAAGCCGGATCCGGGACCTTATCTCCGCCCTGAGGGATCTCTCCCAGAAGGACCAGGAGCTGGCCCGGGTTTTAAGACACTACGGACTTCTCTGAGTATCGGGCCTGGGTTGCAAAAACTCGCGAAGCTTTCGGATCTCGTCCTCCTCAAGTTGGCGAAAGCTTCCCGGAGAAAGCTCGCCGAGTTCAAGGGGACCGAAACGCAAACGTTTGAGACGTATCACACGATACGCAA
>JALWCD010000159.1:0-1713 GCA_027036915.1 Thermodesulfatator sp.
GTCCAATCATTATTCATCCCCCTACAAAGTATTAATCTCCTTCGGCTGACATTACTGCTCTTTTTTTATCAAGAGAAAAAATGTCTTGTCAAGCTTGACGATGGGGGACCTTAAAATTTAATATAGTTTAAGTTTCTCAATCGAGGTCTCACAAAAGTTGGACGCGACACTTTTCAAAAAATTATTAAAGCAAGAAAAAAAGGCTCTGGCCACGGCCTGGGAAAGTTTTATCTCCATCCAAAAGGAAGGTAAAGTCCCTTATCCTTCACTTTATTCTCAGGTCTTTACCCGAAAACAAGGAAAACAGAAGGATGAAGAACCGGAAATCTTAAAAATTCTTGAAGAAGCCAGCCAGTTTTTAGGCGGAGCACTCAAAAAGATACGCAAGGAATCTCCTTCCCGCTTCACTCTCTCTTTACGAACCGAAGAAGTGATTACCCTGTATCAACTACGCAAAAGAATTGAAAATCTGGAAAAAGAAATTTCCTTTCTGAAAGAGGAACTCCTCAGGGATCCTCTCACCAATTTCTGGAATCTAAGGGGCCTGCAAAGAATCTTTGATTACGCCGTAAAACCACATATCTACAGTGAAGATTATCTTATCCTGGTATTCTATATCCTTCTGCCGGAAGACAAAGAATACGAAGCTTTTACCGACAAAATCATTCGAGCCTGTGCTCATTTTTTGCAGGGACTTTTCTCACCGCGGGACTTCCTTTCACGTCCATCAGAAAGAACCTTTGCGGTTATCTGTGTGGGACAAAAGCTTTCTCAGGCCCAAAAATTGATAGAACTTCTAAAAAACAAAACCTTTCCCTGCCGTTTGAAAGGCCACTCTCTGGCTATCCGGTATCTGGTGGGAGGCACCAATATCTTGGGGGCCGATCATCTCAACCTCGTGCTCGACCGGGCCCTTTCAGCGGCCGAAAAGGGCACCTTTATAAGGGTCTAAGCGGTCTCCCGGAAAAGCCATTCCAGGAAAGGCCGGTGCCCTCCAGCGACCGGAATCTCGAGCACGCAGGGACAGGAATAGGAATGGCGCTTTACGATCTCCTCCCGGGCCTTTTCTGCAAGAGCCCTGGTGGTCTTCACGATGAGAACCGCCTCTCTGGCCCCTTCTATCCGGCCCTCCCACCAGTAAAAAGATCGCATCTCCGGAAAAATGTTCACGCAGGCGCAAAGCCTCCTCTCAAGCAGGGCTCTGCCCAGAGACTCGGCCTCCTCAAGACTTCCGGCCGTTACGTAAAGAAGTACGACCTCACCCATGGTCCTCCTCCCGCAGTTCTTCCCGAAATTTCAGGGCCTCTTCCCGCAGGGGATGGTCCCGGGGAAGCCCCTCAAGGAAGGCCTCAAGAAGGCCCAGGACCTTAAGACGGCAATCCCTGAGGGACCGGCTCTCCCCCCGGAGGAATTTCCTGAGTCTCTGCCAGTTTATCCGGGCCCGAACCGGCCCGCGATAAAAGGCCCGTCCTATGTTAGAGGGAGTTAGATCTCTTTCTATAATGAGAAGATAGCGTCTTACCACGGCCTCCCGGAGGAAAGCCTCCTCCTGACGCTCCAGCGAAAGACCGAGTCCCTCCGGCGGGGGCTCCGTGAGATAGAACCAGGCGTTCCAAAAGGCCACTTCCGGGATCTCTCCCCCCTCGTGCACGATGAGCTCGGCCTCTTCCCTCACCTCTTCCCGGATCATGCCTTACCCGAAAGCTTCCGAAT
>JALWCD010000159.1:1723-2510 GCA_027036915.1 Thermodesulfatator sp.
CTTCCGAATCTCCTCCAGCGGAGGCAGTTCTCTGAGGCTTTTGAGACCGAAAAATTCCAGAAAATAATCCGTAGTCCCGTAAAGGAGAGGTCTTCCGGGGACCTCCTTTCGCCCCACCACCCGGATAAACCCTTTCTCTAGAAGGAGCTTCAGAGGACCGGAGGAATCCACCCCCCGGGCGGCCTCGATCTCGGCCCGGGTGACGGGCTGATGATAAGCTATGAAGGCCAGGGTCTCCAGGGCCGCGGGCGAAAGACGCCGAGGCTTGGGACGAAGATAGGCCCGGACGTACTCGGCCACCTCGGGCACGGTCTCCAGCCTCCAGCCTCCGGCCACCTCCCGGACCCGGATCCCCCGCCCCTGATAGGCGGCCTCAAGCTCCTCGAAGGCCGCCCGCAATTCCTCCTCCGAGACCCGGGGAAAGACCTCCAGGAGTTCCTTTATCCGCACCGGACGGCCGGCCGCCAGAAGGATGGCCTCCAGGGCCCGCGTCAAAAGTCCCGCCTCCACCGGACCTCAGAAAAAACCCTTCTCCCGGAGGAACTCTTCCGTAAGCCCTTCCCCCCGGTAAGGTCTCAGGAGTTTTTCCACGTATTTGGCCAGCAGATCGGCCTCGAGATTGACCAGATCTCCCGGCTTGCGGAAACCCAGGGTGGTCATCCGGGCCGTATGGGGAATGATGGCCAGCTCAAAGACCGACCCCTCCACCCGGTTGACGGTAAGACTCACCCCGTCCACCGCCACCGAACCCTTTTCCACCAGATAGCGGGCCACGCTCTCCGGAGCC
>JALWCD010000160.1 GCA_027036915.1 Thermodesulfatator sp.
GAGCGGGGGCGCGAGATCCTGGAGGGGCTTAAGCCCGACGAGGTGGCCCTGGTGATCGTGGGCCGACCCTACAACGCCTTCGATCCGGGAGCCAATCTCGCCATCCACAACAAGATCCGGAGTCTCGGCGTGGTGGGGCTTCCGGTGGACATGCTGCCGCTTTCGGAAATAAAGGACCTCGATGGCCTGGAGGGCATGTACTGGCGTTACGGTCAGCGTTTCCTGCTGGCGGCCCATTTCTGCCGGGAACATCCCCAGCTCTTTCCCCTCTTCATCACCAACTTTTCCTGCGGACCGGATTCCTTCATCGAACACTTTTTCGAGGAACTCCTGGGGGGAAAACCCTATCTCCAGATCGAAATCGACGAACACAGTGCCGACGCCGGGGTCGTGACCCGCATCGAGGCCTTCCTGGACAGTATTCGGGGCCGGGCGGCCCGCTATCCCAAGCCCGGGAAACCCCCTCGTCCCCGGGTCTCTCCCGGTGACGGACGGGTGCTCTATATTCCTTACATGACCGATCACGCCCGGGTGCTGGCCGCGGCCTTCCGGGCCTGCGGGGTGAACGCGGAAGTGCTCCCGGAACCGGACGAGGAGGCCCTTTACTACGGAAGACGTTATACCAGCGGCAAGGAGTGTTATCCCACGGTGCTCACCACCGGAGACATGCTCAAACTCCTCAATCAACCGGGGATAGATCCCGACCGGGTGGCCTTCTTCATGCCGTCCGGGGCGGGGCCCTGCCGTTTCGGGCAATACCATCGCCTCCATCGCAAGATCCTTGACGAGCTGGGGTATGCGAACATTCCCATTTATTCTCCCACCCAGGACGTAAAGCTTTACGAAGACCTGGGTATGATCGGGGGCGACTTTACCCGGCTCACCTGGAAGGGCCTCATCTGCATGGACCTCCTGGACAAACTGCGGCGCGAGATCCGGCCTTACGAGGTGAATCCCGGCGAGACCGAAAAGGTCTACTGGGAAGCCGTGGCCCGGCTGGAGAGGGCCGTGGAAAGGCGGGAGGATCTCCTTGAGGTTATGCAGGAGCTTCGGGAAAAGTTCGCGGCCATTGCGGTTCGGGAAAGAGGCTCCAAACCGGTGGTGGGAATCGTGGGTGAGATCTACGTCCGCTCGAACCGGTTCGCCAACGAGGACCTGGTGAGGGTCCTCGAGGACCTGGGGGCCGAGGTGTGGCTCCCGACCATTGCGGAGTGGTTTTACTACATCAATTACACCTCCAAACGCTGGGCCAAACGTTTCCGGCTCTTCAAGAACCTCCTCAAACTGATCATCGAAAACCGGGTGCAGCTGCAGGACGAGCACCGTTTCGTGGAGATCGTAAGGGATCTTTTGCGCACCGCCGAAGAGCCCACGGTGGAGGAACTGCTGGCCATGGCCCGTAAATACATGCACGATGAATTCGAGGGGGAAGCCATTCTTTCCGTGGGCAAATCCCTGGACTATCTCCGCCACGGGGTAAACGGGATCGTAAACGTCATCCCCTTCACCTGCATGCCCGGCACGGTGGCTTCCATGATGCTCAAGCGGGTCCGGGAGGATGAAGGATATGTGCCGGTGCTCACGGTTCCCTGCGATGGGCAGCGTTCCATGGGCACCCGGATGCGCATCGAGGCCTTCATGTATCAGGTGCGGGAACACTTCGAGGAACGTTCGGGGCGGCGGGGGACAGCCTGAAAAGAGAGCCCGGTACAAGCGGCCTTAAAAGGCAAATCCGGAGTATTTTAGCGACAAAATAAAAGCAGTTTCCCGGTTTTTTTCACGGAATCCGAATTTATTACGGTTGACTAGGAAGGGCTTTCCTGCTAAGCCTAGGGAACGTGGATGGGAAAGAGCAGCTGGGAGTATTTGTGGGAGCTGGCCGGGGAAGCCTTGAGCGTGGGGCTGGCCATGGTGGGCTCCGTTCTGGCCGGGGCCCTTTTTGGCTGGCTGGTGGACGAAAAACTCTTTCACGGCCGGACTTCTCCCTGGTTTACGGTGGTGGGCATAGGTCTGGGAGCCGCAGGGGGCATTAAGAACGTGTTTTATTTCCAGCGTCGGATGAATCGGGAGAAGAGGGAATGAATTTTTCCCAACCCCCGGAAAAGGTGTTACGGGAATTTGAACTGCGCAATCTGGTCCTGGGGCTGGGGCTCCTCCTGGTCTCGGTGGTGGCCTTTCGCGAGCCCCGGGCCGTCTTCAGTGTCCTGATAGGGGTGGGGGTGAGTCTGGGGCTCTTTCAGTTTCTCAAACGGGATGGGCGAGAGATCGCGGCCAAGGCCCTGGCCGGTGTGCCCCACGGGCGGATACTTCTGGTTTTTCTCTTCAAGTTTTATCTCCGGCTGCTGGCGGTGGGGCTTTTCCTGGGGGTCCTTTTCGCCCTCCGGCTGGCCCATCCGATTCCGGTGACCCTGGGCCTTTCGGTGGTGGTGTTCCAGCTTTTCCTCTGGCTGATAGAGCTGGCTTTCAAGAAAATTTCTCCGGCAATAGCCTTAAGGAGGTAGAAAGA
>JALWCD010000161.1:0-5250 GCA_027036915.1 Thermodesulfatator sp.
GGATATAGTCCCTGACCGTGAGGTTGCCCGAGACTTCCACCGTAGCATACTCCACGCTTCCCAGGATAGCCTCTCCGCAAACTCTTATGCGGGTCCCCTCGCCGTGAATCAGGCCCTGAACCAGCAGCCGGCCGTCCACCTCTATCTCGGCCTCGTCCTCCACCCCACCCTGGATCTCCACCTCCCCCCTGGCCCAGACCTTAAAACCCCGCCTGACCGAACCGGTGACCGTAAGTTTTTCGCCGCAGAAACGTACGTTCCCGGATTCCCAGTCCACATCCCCTTCCAGGGTATAGACCGGGATCACGGAAAGCTTGCCGTCTTTGTCCACCAGACAGCCGTCTCGTTCGGCAATGAGGACCTCGTTCTGGGCGTCCGGCTTGAGCCCCTCGCCGTAATTGAATTCCACGTCCTTAACCGGGGGCGGAGTGAGCACCTCGCCCCAGACGTTATATCCCGGCTGCCCCGGCCGGGGAGGGATGCGACGCACCACCGGAGTCCCGGCCCTTACCGAGACCACCAGGTTCATCTCGCGCAGGTCCACCCGGTGTTTGTCCACCTTGCGCGGGCCATGAGAAAGATCCACCAGAAATTCCAGACGGCCGTCCTCTCCGGGCACCGGCGGCTTCCCCCGGGCCACCACCACCCGGCCATCGTCGGTTACCTCCGGCCTCTCAAGCAGCCCCTGCAACCCGAGCCCGGCAAGGTTCTTTCGGAGCTCGGCCCATTCCTCTTCCCCGGGAATACCCCCCTCCAGCCAGGCCTCCATTTCGTCTTTGGAGATCCTGAGAAGGTAACGGTCGTTGAGAGGATAGCCCTTTTTCCTGGCCTCTTCGCGCGCGCTCACTTTTTACCCTTCCGCCAGGATTTTTCCTCTCCCCGGAGAAGGCGTTTCAGATTGTCCCGATGTTTGATCCAGATGAGAACGGCCATCACCACGCTCATGGCCACGTAGGCCCGTTCCGCGGAGAAAAGGTAGACCCAGACCGGAGCCAGAAGGGAGGCCACAAGGGAGCCCACTGAGACATAGCCCGAAAGGGCCACCGCCAGAATGAAGATCGGAAGACTGGCAGCCAGGGCCTGGGGACAGACCACCAGGAGCACCCCTGCGGAACTGGCCACTCCCTTGCCGCCCCGGAAACGAAGATAGACCGGAAACAGGTGCCCCAGGAAGGCCGCAAGCCCCGTTCCGGCCACCCACCAGGGATACCCCGGAACACCGGTCAGCCAGTTCTTGGCCAGCCAGACCGGGAAAACCGCCTTACCCAGATCCAGGACCAGGGTGAGAAAGCCCCATTTCTTTCCCAGAAGCCGGGCCACATTGGTGGCCCCGGGGTTCCCGGAGCCGGCCCGCCGGGGATCCACCCCGAAGGGACGACAGACCAGAAGGGCAAAGGGTATCGAACCCAGAAGGTAGGCCGCTATTAACACTCCCCAGGCTTTTAGCATTATTTACCGTTTATCAATCCTGGCGACCGAAATCAAGATTTTCGAGGCTCCTGAGTCTCGAGTTTTTTCCGGATTTTTTCCCGAAGAGGGTCCTCGGGAGGAAGATACCTTAAAGCCTTGCGGTAATGATAATTGGCCACCTTGAAGTCTCCCTTAAGGGCGAAGTAACGGGCAAACCGATAGTGGGCCTGCCCCTCCCGGCCCATCTCGGAAAGAAGTTTTCCGTAATAGTAGTGAAAGTCCGGCAAATCTTCCAGCTCCCCGGAAAGTCTTTCAAAACCTTGGAGGGCCTTTTCCCGGAGGTGGCGTTCCTGATAGGTCCGGGTGAGGAGCCACCGGGCCCGCACGTCTCCGGGGTGTCTGGCCAGATAGGCCTCAAGGAGGCTCTGGGCCCGGGGATAAATTCCGGCCGAAAAATAGACCTCCGCCAGATCCAGCCGAAAATAATCCTTTTCGGGATAGACTTTTACCACCCATTCCAGTTCCCGCAGAGCCTCCTGGAAGAAACGGGCCCGGGCCAGGGCCATCCCCAGCCCGTAGTGCAGAAGGGGGTCGTTGGGGGTGTATTTCAGGGCCTCCCGATAGCGCACCACCAGGGTCCCCGGATCGTGGGTCTCGACCTTGAGTCTTACCTGAATACGCCGAAGATAGAGGGGATCTGCGGGTCGGGATCTCCTTCGGGCATATTTGGCCACCAGAGTCTCGAGATAGGTAATGCGTTCCGGAGGTGCGGGGTGAGTGAGGAGATAATTGGGCCCGGTTTCGGTAAGGAGCCAGCGGTGACGGGTGATCTTATTCAAAATGGAAAGGAAGGCCGAGGGATCGTAGCCGGCCCTTAGGAGATATTCGAAACCCATGCGATCGGCTTCCTCCTCATCCGCCCGGCTGTAGGCCAGGGCCCGGGTAATGGCCAGCGAGGTGGAGGTTACGGCCAGAGCGCTCCCGGCCCGCCCTCCTCCCAGGAGAAGCCCGGCGATGGTGACCGCGCCGGTTGCGATCTGGAGACGCTTGAGAGACTCCAGGCGTCGGGCTACATGACGGGCCTGGATATGGGCGATCTCGTGGGCCATCACCGCCGCCAGTTCGTCCTCCCGATCCACCTCCTCGATCAGACCCGAGGTCAGAAAGATATAGCCCCCGGGAATGGCAAAGGCGTTGAGGGTCGAATCCCTGATGACATAAAATTTGAAAGAAAAATACTTCGGTCCGGCGGCCGAAAGAAGCCTTCGGCCGATACCCTCCAGATAGGCCGAAACCTCCGGATCCTCCACCAGTTCGGCCTGGGCCCGGATCTGGGCGAGAATCTTATGTCCGAGCTTGGCTTCCTCCTCGGGCGAAAGGAGGGCCCGGGCCGGCTGCCAGCCGGAGATCAAAAAAATCCAGAGAAGGAAGACCACCCTGCTGGCCTTTTTCACAAATCATATCTTAACATCAAAAGGAAATCCGGGCACACTAAAGTTTCCCCGCTGTTCTCCGAGGAAAAATTTGGGGAAGGAGTTCCAAAAAGAAAAAGCGGGCCCTTGCGGGCCCGCTTCGGAAACAGGGCTTAGAGAGAAGTCTTAGAACTCAGGCGGCGCACCGCCTCCGGCCTTCTCCTCCTTCTTAGGTTTTTCAGCCACCATGGCCTCGGTGGTAAGGAGCAATCCGGCGATAGAGGCCGCGTTCTGCAGAGCGGAACGGCTGACCTTCTTGGGATCGATCACACCCGAGGCCATGAGATCCTCGATCTCGCCCTTGGCGGCGTTAAAGCCCCGGTTTCCTTCCTCGGCCTTCACCTTCTCCACGATGATGGAACCCTCAAAACCAGCGTTTTCGGCGATCTGCCGCAGCGGCTCCTCCAGGGCCCGCATGATGATCCTCACGCCATGACGTTCATCGGTGTCCTCAAGTTCGTTGAGGAGTTTCTCCAGCGCCGGGAGACAGCGGAGATAAGCCGTGCCACCGCCGGGCACGATCCCCTCCTCCACCGCGGCCCGGGTGGCGTTCAGGGCGTCCTCCACACGGGCCTTTTTCTCCTTCATCTCGGTCTCGGTGGCCGCACCCACATAGATCACCGCCACTCCGCCCACGAGCTTGGCCAGCCGCTCCTGGAGCTTCTCCCGGTCGTAATCCGAGGTGGTCTCCTCGATCTGCGCCCGGATCTGTTTCACCCGGGCCTCGATGTCCTCCTTCTTACCCGCACCGTCGATAATGGTGGTGTGTTCCTTGGTCACCACCACCCGACGGGCCCGTCCAAGGTCCTTGAGCTGGGCGTTCTCCAGCTTGAGCCCCAGCTCCTCGGAGATGAGCGTTCCACCGGTCAGGATGGCGATATCCTGCAGCATGGCCTTCCGGCGCTCACCAAAGCCCGGAGCCTTGACCGCACAGCAGTTGAGCACCCCCCGGAGCTTGTTCACCACCAGGGTGGCCAGGGCTTCGCCCTCCACATCCTCGGCGATCACCAGCAGCGGCTTTCCGGAACGGACCACCTGCTCCAGCACCGGGAGCAGGTCCTTCATGGCGCTGATCTTTTTGTCGTGGATCAGGATATAGGGCTCCTCCAGCACGCACTCCATCTTGTCGGGATCGGTCACAAAATAGGGGGAGATGTAACCCCGATCGAACTGCATTCCCTCGACCACGTCGAGATAGGTCTCGAGGCTCTTGGACTCCTCCACCGTGATCACGCCTTCCTTACCGACCTTGTCCATGGCGTCGGCGATGATGTTACCGATGGTCTCATCGTTGTTGGCCGAGATGGTGGCCACCTGGGCGATCTCCTGCCGGTCCTTACAGGGCTTGGAGAGCTTCTCGAGCTCCTTCACCACCACATCCACGGCCTTGTCGATACCCCGCTTAAGCGCCATGGGATTCACACCGGCCGCCACCAGCTTGGAACCCTCGCGGAAGATGCACTGAGCCAGCACGGTGGCCGTGGTGGTCCCGTCGCCGGCGACATCGCTGGTCTTCGAGGCCACCTCCTTCACCATCTGGGCGCCCATATTCTCGAACTTGTCCTCAAGCTCGATCTCCTTGGCCACCGTCACACCGTCCTTGGTGATGAGAGGCGATCCGAAGGTCTTTTCAATGATGACATTGCGGCCCTTCGGTCCCAGGGTGACCTTTACGGCGTTGGCCAGCTTGTCCACGCCGACGAGGAGTTTCTCCCGAGCCTGAACGTCGTAAATAATATCCTTCGCCGCCATTTTCTCACCTCCCTATCGAAATTTTTTGAAGTTTTATTCTTCGATCACCGCGAGGACGTCATCTTCCCGCATAATGAGGTATTCCTCGCCTTTAATCTTGACCTCGGTCCCGGCGTATTTACCGAAGAGGATCTTGTCACCCTCCTTGACCGTCAGGGGCTGCTTCTGGCCGTTTTCCAGAAGCCGGCCGTCCCCCACCGCGATGACCTTCCCCATCACGGGTTTTTCCTTGGCCGTGTCAGGAATGATGATCCCGGATTCCGTCTTCTCCTCCTCCTCAAGACGCTGAACCAGGATACGATCGTGTAGCGGCTTGATCTTCATAGCAACCCCCTCCTTCACTCAAGATTTTGTTAGCACTCGTTTTGTTCGGCTGCTAATATAATCACTGCCCGAGGGCGTGCAAGAGGGGGGTCAGCGCCGGGAGAGGGCCACGATCACGGCCACGAGAAGCACCACCAGAGAGCTCCAAATAAAAGTGGCTAGATTGAAAGGGAGGTAAGGCAAAACCTCCGGGATGGCGGCTGCCAGGATAGAAGGCAGGGTGAAGAAAAGAATGAAAAGCAGGGCCTCTCCCAGCTGAAGCTGAAAAAGCCTCCTCAAAGAGGCCAGAGCA
>JALWCD010000161.1:5260-6264 GCA_027036915.1 Thermodesulfatator sp.
GAAAAATATAGAGCTGGCGTCGAAAAAGGAGTTTGGCTTCCAGATCCTTTTTTTCGGCTTCGAGCTCTTCGAAAAGTTTCGAAAGATGTTCGAATTCTCTGAGAAGGCGATTGAATTCTTTGGCCGGATCTTTCCCCAGGCGGTGTTCCAGGCGAGAGAGGCGTTCTCCTACTTCCTGAAGTTTCCTACCCCAGGCCCGGGCCTCGCTCCGATAGGGATATCGTTGCCAGTATTTTTTTAAGGCTTGATACCTCCGGTAATAATCCGAAAGGCTGTCCTTCAGGTCGCGAATCTTACGATAGGTATAGCCTTTCATTTCCAGAGCCAGTTCCGAGGCCCGAAGGGACACCCGTTCCAGCTCGTAAAAAGAACCCTTATAGATCTCCTCCCGTAATCCTTCGAGGCGACTCTCGAAGTCGATCTTTTCTTCCTCCGAAAGGATGGTTTTCAGACGATGAAGTTCGTCCTCAGCTTCCCGAAGAGCCGAAAGGGCCTCCGCCTGCTTTTCTTCCTCCTTTTTAAGGAGTTCTTTTTCTAAACTCTGGGCCAGAGGGAGAAACACCGGCTCAAGAAAGGCCAGTCCGAAAAGGAGAGGATGATGGAAATACACTCTAAAAGCTTCAAGCTTTCTGCCCTCCGCGCCCAGAAGGAAACTTATCCTTAAACGATGTAAGGCTGCGGGCTGAAATGAGCTATCCCGTCTCAGGCTTTCGGCATAACTCCTTTCAGCGGAGGTATAGTCCCTCTGCCACTCAAAAATTCGGCCTTTGAGAAGAAGCGCTGCGGCCTGCCCCAGAGGCGACAGGGCCTCCAGAGAGATCTCTTCCATATAATAAAGGGCCTTTTCGGGATCTCCCTGAAGGATGCCGATCTGGGTCAGCCCAAAAAGGCTCCGGTAATTATCCGTTCCTTCGGCCAGAAACCGTTTTTCCGCCTCTTCGAGGTCTCCTTTATTCAGACATTCCAGTCCGATCTGAAGATTTCCTCCCTTGCCCGGCACTTCC
>JALWCD010000161.1:6274-8184 GCA_027036915.1 Thermodesulfatator sp.
GCTTTATAAAAAAGAATCCGCAAAAAGGCCGGAAGAAGATAAAAGTAGCGGGCATATAGCCCCAACAGATCTTCGGCCTGAAGGTCGCGGGCAAGAATTGGCCCGGAAATTTTGGGCCCCAGGCTCTTTAACGGATGTCTCAGGTATCCGCGGAAAGCCTGCCCCGGGACGATTTCCTTAAGCCCTGGACAGCGAGCGGTCTCATGCCAGGGAAGATCGCAATAAAAGCAGGGTTCCTTTTCTCCCACCCAGAGAAGATCCCGGGCCGAAAATAAGGTCTCCGGAGGGGTGGTGGAGGGGAGCCTCACTTCCACCAGGTCTCCAGCGGTCTCAAAACTTACCAGGAATTCCTGCCTGCGGGCCGCATCTTCCAGAGCTTTCCTGCTCCCGGAAGAGACATAGATCCTTCCGGGCCGTGGCCAGGGAGGTTTGCGCCCTTCCGGAAAAAGTGAAAAGGGGAAAGGGGCCTCTCCCAGCTGAAGCTGAAAAAGCCTCCTCAAAGAGGCCAGAGCCTTTTCTAGCTCGGCGAGCTTTTCAGGAACCAGCACATAAAACTCTCCTTCCCTGAGAAGGGCGCTGGCCAGAGACTTGAAAACCAAATTTCGAAAGTCGGCCTCCCTTCCCGGAAAGAGAAAGGCCGCCAGTCTATCGTAGAAGACAATCCGTAGTTTTTCTTTCACCTCTTAAACCTCCAGAGATAGATCCCCACCCCCAGGGTGATGGCAGCGTCGGCCAGATTGAAGGCCGGCCAGTGGTAGGGGCCCCAGTGGAGATCCACGAAATCGAAGACCGCCCCATGGAGCACGCGATCCAGACTGTTGCCCAGGGCCCCTCCGGCGATCATGCCCAGCGCAAGCCTCCGCCTTTTATCCTCTTCGGCTCTTCCCCACCAGAGGATTAAACCCGCGGCCAGAAACCCCAGGACCGCCCAGAGCCAGACCCCCGGAGCCCCCAACTCCCGAAAAAGTCCGAAGGCCACCCCCGGATTTCTGACCTTGACCAGGGAGAAGAACCCCGGGATCACCACCAGCCCGAAGGGCGGAATAAAGGCCTCCAGGATACCCTTGCTCAGAAGATCCAGGATCAGGACCCCGAAGGCCACGCCGTAAAGCACCTCAGGCCTCCCCGAGCCGGCCCTCTTCCCTTAGCCGGCGCACCACCCGCACACAACGACCGCAGAGACCCGGAAACTCCGGATCCTCCCCCACCTCCGGTCGCCATTGCCAGCAGCGTTCACACTTGCGCCCCGGAGCCCGACGCACCAGGACCCTGAGCCCCGGAACCTCCTCGCTTTCGAAAAGGACCTCCCGTTCCCCGGGGGCCGGAAGCTCCTCCCGGACCCCGAAGGAGGAAACGATGGTGAAATAGGCCCACCAGTCAGGATCGGCAAAGAGGTCCTTCAGGTCCTCGGGAACACTTACCAGGACCTCGGCCTCAAGGGAACTTCCGATGAGTTCCGTGCCCTTGCGGGCCTCTTCCAGGGTGCGCGTGATCTGGCCCCGCAGGAGGAGAAGCTTTCGCCAGCGTTCCGCAAATTCCGGACCGGGGTCCGGCCAGCTGACCTCGGGGAAGGTCAGGAGATGCACACTTTCGACCTCCCGACGAAAGGGAAAATGCTGGTAAAGGTCCTCGGCCGTGAAGGAAAGGACGGGGGCCATGAGACGCACCAGAGCGGAAAGGACGTGATAGAGGACGGTCTGGGCTGCGCGCCGCCCCGGATCCTCCGGATGTTCGCAATAGAGACGATCCCGGTTGATGTCGATAAAGAGCGAGGAAAGTTCGACCACGCAAAACCTATGGAGCTCGTGGACCACCAGGTGGAACTCGTAGTCCTCATAGGCCTTCTTCACCCGCCGGATGAGCTCCGCCAGCCGGAAAAGAAGATAGCGTTCGAACTCCGGAAGCTCCTC
>JALWCD010000162.1 GCA_027036915.1 Thermodesulfatator sp.
ATGTGATCGATGTCTCCGGCGGCTGAAAGTTCCATCAGGGTGTCGGCCCCGGCCTCCTCGGCCAGCCGGGCCTTGCGTTTCTCAAGTTCTAGATCGCAAAGATCACTTGAGGTGCCGATGGAGGCGTTCACCTTGGTGCGCACCCCCTGACCCACGGCCACCACCCGCCCGCTCTGCCGGGCCTTGATCAGCACGATGGTTCCCCGGGCCACCCCCTCCCGAATAAACTCCGGCGAGACTCCCTCGGCCTCCGCGGCCTTCCGCATGGCCTCGGTGATTTCTCCCTGCCGCGCCGCCTCAAGCTCGGTCATTCCCCTTGCTCCTTTAAGCTGAAATATTAGCCGTCCTAAGCCACATTAGCCCGCCGCAAAGACTCCTTGGTTAATATTTGCCACAGATCCTTTTTGCTTACCTTCAATGAATAACTTAGAACAGTTCTTAGATCTATTTTTTGGGAAGCGTTTAAAATCTCAATCCCAACAATTTTCCCATCTTCCGTAGTATCAAGATTTACCCCTTCTGCTATCTCTATTACACCATCCGGTTTTTTATTTCCCAATTCAATATAAAGTGCGTCCACATCTTTATCATAGTAAATCTTCATGCTTTTCTCCCTTTTTTAAAGGATAATTGGTAACTACTACTATTCTATCATCCTCTACACTCACCACAATTTTTAAAGGTAACTTCTCTCCCGAAATTTTTTCAACAATCTCGTGCTTTCCTGGAGACAAATTTTTGGCTTTCAATATTTTCTCAATAGTAGCTAACGAAAGTTTATATAATTTGGCTCTTCGTTTGGCATGACGGGAAAATTTTATTTTCATCAAAAAATGGCTAAATCTCCACGCCTTCTGCGGTGTAGCGGGCCACGAGATCGCCAACCTCGCTGGTGCTGTAGCCCATCTTGCCGGCGGACATACTCTTCAGGTGATCGCGGCAGACCTTGATGACCGCGGCCTCGATGGCCCGCGCCGCCTCCTCCTCGCCCAGATGCTCAAGCATCATCATTCCGGCACAGATGGCCGCAAGCGGGTTGATCACGTTCTTTCCGGTATACTTCGGGGCCGACCCCCCGATGGGCTCAAACATGGAGACCCCCTTAGGGTTGATGTTGCCCCCGGCCGCAATTCCCATGCCGCCCTGGATCATGGCCCCGAGGTCGGTGATAATGTCCCCGAACATATTGTCGGTCACGATCACATCGAACCACTCCGGATTCTTCACGAACCACATACAAGTAGCGTCCACATGGGCGTAGTCGGTCTCAATGTCCGGATACTCCCTGGCCACCTCGTAAAAGGTCCGCTCCCAGAGGTCCCAGGCGTAGGTGAGGACGTTGGTCTTACCCACCAGGGTGACCTTTTTCTTCTTGTTGCGCTTGCGGCAATACTCAAAGGCGAAGCGGATGCAGCGCTCAACCCCGAAACGGGTATTGATGGACTCCTGGACCGCCACCTCGTAAGGGGTGCTCTTGCGTAAGAAACCGCCCCCTCCGGCGTAAAGCCCCTCGGTGTTCTCCCGCACCACCACAAAGTCTATATCCTCCGGCCCCTTGTCCTTAATCGGAGTCCAGACCCCGGGGTAAAGTTTCACGGGCCGGAGATTCACATACTGGTCGAGCTCGAACCGGATCCTCAAAAGGATACCTTTTTCCAGAATTCCGGGTTTGACCTCCGGATGCCCGATGGCTCCGAGATAGATGGCGTCGTGTTTCTTGAGTTCCTCGATCCCGCCTTCGGGAATGGTTTCTCCGGTTTTGAGATAACGCTCCCCGCCCCAGTCAAAGTAATTGAGATCAAGTTTGAAACCGAAGCGACCGGCCGCCGCCTCAAGCACCTTCACCCCTTCCCGGATAACCTCAGGACCGGTTCCGTCTCCCGGAATCACCGCAATTTTGTAAGTCCGGCCTTCCGCCATCTCGACCTCCTGTAAGGTGGGTGGTTTTTGAAGCTTACTTATTACTACGGCTCTCCGGGCTTTTCAACCTTCCTTTCCACCCTTTACCCGAAAATAAAAGAATATTCCGTCCAAGATTTCCGGAAAAAGCTCTCCCCGTTTGGATAGCAATCCGAAGATTGTGAAAATTTTCGCGTTAAAAATTTCCTCTTGACTTTTAAGGGTTTCTTCGGCTAGCATAATCTTTAAAGATGGTTTCAGATTTTCTTCTTGAGATTCTTTTCACAAACCTTGACAAGCCCCTTAAATCCCAATAAAAGGAGAGGCCTATGGACAAAGAACTGGTAAAAAAGTACGCCGAAAGGAATCCGGAGATAAAGGAGCTTTTTGAGCGGCATCAGGCCCTGGAACGTGAGCTCGAGGAACTGGTGCGCAAGGCCTATCTTACCGCAGAAGAAGAAGTCCGTAAAAAACAGATCCAGAAAGAAAAGCTGGCTCTCAAAGACCGGATTTACGCCTTAATAAAACAGGAGGAAGGAGGTTAG
>JALWCD010000163.1:0-4211 GCA_027036915.1 Thermodesulfatator sp.
GAGCTGGTCCGGATGTCCGCCCCGCTTGATCACCAGGGGCTCCGGGAGGAGGTGGACCGGATAGCGGGCCGCAAGCCTCAGCCATAACTCGTAATCCTCGCAGACCGGAAACTCTTCATCAAAGAGCCCGATTTCCTCAAAAACCTTCCGCCGGAGCATCACCCCGGAGGGGGAAACCAGACAGAGTTTGACCGCCCGGTGGAAGAAGTATCCGTCCGGTTTGCGGTGTTTGCGCTGAGGGAATATCCGGCGGCCGTCCTTGATCCAGATCTCTTCGGGTTGCACGGCCACGGCCTCCGGGTGTTTTCGGAAGAAGGCCACCTGACGGGCGATCTTTTCCGGAAGCCAGAGGTCGTCGCTGTCCAGAAAGGCGATGAGCTCACCTTTTGAAAGGAGGATCCCCCGGTTGCGGGCCGAGGCCGGGCCGCCCCGGATCTTGCGGTGATAGATCACCGGATAACGGGTAACCAGCCGCGGGGTCTCATCCTGAGAACCATCGTCCACCACGATGATCTCAAGCGGCCGATAGGTCTGGGCCAGAACGGACTCCAGAGCCTCCCCCAGGAATCGAGCCCGATTGAAGGTGGGAATGACTACTGAAACCAGCAATTTTTAACATCTTACCCCCTTGCTCCCTGATCTGCAAGACTTATCTTTTCTTCCGGAAGGCCTTCCAGGGAAAACTTCCCGAAAGATCTCGAAATCAAGGCAAAGGAGGTGATACTATGCCCCTGAACTGGACCTGGGAATGGGACCCTTTCCGGGAATTTGAGCGCCTGCAGGAGGAACTTGACCGGCTCTTTGAGTGGGTCAGTCCCTTCCGGACCATCCGGGGTGAAGAAGTCTACCCCCGCATAAACGTGGGGGAGACGCCGGAGGAGGTTCTGGTCTATATCTTCGCCCCCGGCGTGGATCCGAAGAGTGTGGAGCTTTCGCTCGAGGGGAACCTTCTTTCCATCTCCGGGGAGCGCCGGGCGGAGGAGCCTCTGGGGGTGGAGGAGGTCAAACCCGAGAGATTCGTGAGGCAGGAGCGGTTCTCCGGCAAGTTCTCGCGGGTCCTTTCCCTTCCGGAATCCGTGGATCCGGAGCAGGTGCAGGCCGAATACCGGAACGGACTCATCGTGGTGCGGATCGGTAAGAAGGCCGAGCGGCGGGCGCGGAAGATCGAGGTCAAGACTTCCTAAAAAATCGGGAAAGGAGGTGAGAGGCCATGGCTGAGAGGAAGGATCTTGCTCCCAGGGAGGAAAAAAGGGAGGTCGCTGCCCGCCGGAGGGCCAGGGTCATGGTGCCTCCGGTGGATATCTACGAGACGGACGAGGGCCTGATACTTCTTGCGGACATGCCCGGGGTCAGCAGGGAGACCCTGGAGGTCAAGGTGGAGGACAACGTGCTTCATCTTCGGGGAGAGATCGCCGAGACCCCGGGGGAGGAAGTGCGCCCGGAATACGTGGAGGTCCGCGGGAAGGAATATTATCGGGCTTTCACCCTGGGGCCGGAGTTCGACCAGGACAGGATCGAGGCCACCCTCAACCAGGGAGTACTCCGGCTTTTCATCCCTAAACTGGAGTCCGAAAAACCCAAACGGATCGAGATCAAGGTGGCCGGATAGTTCTTTGGGGGGAGGGCCCAGGCCCTCCCCCTCCCTCAGGCCTTCCCAAAGCGAGCCCTGAGTCTTTCGAGGTCCTCCGGGGTGTCCACCTCGGGGCAATCATAGCGGGTGATGGTTACGGCAATGGGGTAGCCGTTCTCAAGGGCCCTTAATTGTTCAAGTTTTTCGGCCTTCTCAAGCTCGCCCGGGGGAAGTTTCACGAAAAGGTCCAGGAATTCCTTGCGGTAGACGTAAAGTCCTATGTGGCGCAGGTAGAGGGGCGCCTGGCCCGGGGGTCTGAAGTAGGGGATGGGGGCGCGGGAAAAGTAAAGGGCCCGTCCCTCCCGGTCAAGCACCACCTTCACCCGGTTGGGATCCGCAAGTTCCTCCGGATTTTCAAAAGGAATAGCCACCGTGGCCATGGGGACCTCGGTGGAAAGGAGGAGGGGTCTTACCAGTTCCTCTACGACCTCCGGGGCCAGGAGGGGCTGATCTCCCTGGATGTTCACCACCAGGTCCTCGTCGGAGAGGGCCAGGAGGCTGGCGGCCTCGGCGATGCGTTCCGTGCCGCAGGTATGTTCCGGAGAGGTCATGAGGGCCTCGCCCCCGAAGTCCCGGACGCAGGCCAGGATCCTTTCGTCATCCGTGGCCACCACCACCTTTTCCAGCACCGGACTCCGGGAAGCCCGTTCGAAGACGTGCTGAATGAGGGGTTTGCCCCAGAGGTCGGCCAGGGGTTTTCCGGGGAAGCGGGTGGACCCGTAACGGGCGGGTATGAGGCCTACGATGCGCATCCCTGCCTCCTTGACGGTCCTTAACGATGATGCTTTATTCAAGTTTAAACCGCATCCGGGAGAAAAGAAAATGAGAATTCGGCTGGCCCTGTGTTTTTTTCTGTTAAGTCTTTCCCTGGCCTGGGCCGGGGCTCCTAAGAAGGTGGCCGTGGTGCCCTTCAAGGTGAACGCTTCTCAGGACCTTTCTTATGTGCGGGATGGTATCCAGGACATGCTTACCACCCGGCTTTTTGCCCCGGGCAAGGTGGAGACCGTGGATCCGGCTCTGGTGAAAAAAGCCCTGGCCGAGGTGGGCGAGCCCCTTACCCGGGAGAAGGCCCGGGCCCTGGGAGAAAAACTCGGGGTGGATTTCGTCCTTTTCGGGAGCGTGAGCGTCTTCGGAAAAATGGTGAGCGTGGACGCGGAACTTTTGCCCGTGAAAGAGGCCAGACCGCCCATTACGCTTTATACCCAGGTTGAAGATCTGGGAGAGGTCATCCCGGCGCTGGCCCGTTTTGCGAAACGTTCCCGGGCTTACATTCTGGGCGAGGAGATTCCGGAGGAGGCCGTGGCCGTAAAACCCCCGGAGGTAAAATCCGCGAGTCTCTCCCCGCCTGTCAGCCCTCCGGCTCCGGTCTCATCCCCGGTCTCGCCTCCGGCGGCCTCTCCGGCCAAGATGCATCCCGAAAAACTGGTGGAAGTCTCTCCGCCTTCGGTTTCCACGCCTTCGGGATCGGCTCCGCAGGCTTCCTCACCCACCCGCTCCGGGGTGCCGCCGGTGCATTATGCGGATGAGGATCAGTGGCCGGATTATCCGCCCCCCGAGGAAAGCCTTCCGCCGGTGAGAGAGGAGGCCCGGGCCTCCCGGCCGCCTGCGGCCGCTCCGCCGGTGGCCTCTCCCCAGCCTCCTCTGGTGAATCCTCAGCCTGCGCCGGTCTCTCCAGAAAAACCCAGGAAGAAGTCCCTCCTGCGGCGCATAGGCTCCAAACTCTGGCCTTTCGGCAAGAAGGAAAAGGAGGTCAAACTCAGCGAGGTTCCTCCTCCCCCACCGCCTCCACCTCCACCCCCAGGAACTTCAGCCCCTCAAACCCCGCAAGGTTATGCTTCAGCGCCTCAGCCTCCCACGGCCCCGCCTCCTCAGTATCCGGCCCCTCAGCCGCCCACCGCTCCCCCTCAGGGAACCGCGGCTCCTTCCGGTGGGGAGACCTGGCAGTGGTATTGAAGCCGCGCTGGATTTCGTGGGCCAGCCTTTCGGGGGTGAGCTTCCCGAAAGGATAAAGTATTTTTACGGGCCCTCCGAAAGGCGCCCAGAGGATGGGGTCGGTGGGGCCGAAGAGGGCCAGCACCGGGACCCCCAGGGCCGCGGCTAGGTGGGTGAGCCCGGAGTCGTTACCCACGAAAAGGGCGGCTTTCGAAAGGGCCTCAAGGGCCGTCTCAAGTTCCGGGCTTCTTGTGAGGGGAAAGGCCTTGAAGATCTCCGCCAGATCTTCCTCTGCCGGCCCCAGGATCACCCGCAGGGGAAGACCCTTAAGGAGCCCCAGGGTTTCCTTTAGCTTTTCCGGGGGATAACACTTGGCTCTTCCCCCGGAACCCGGATGGAAAAGCACGTATTCCGGCTTCCGCCTGAAGTACGGTATCCGGAGGACCCTGGCGCGGGTTATGGCCCGGGGGAGACCGCCGGCCTCCTGCCACTGAAAAAGGGCCACGTGGATCCTTTCCGGAGGACGGGTTCTGAGTGTCCTGATCTTGCTTTCCGGAAATCTGGCCGAAAGAGTCTCACGGAGGGCCGAACTTTGCCCGAAAAGGTAGACGATTTCCGGGGGCTCGGAATCCCGGGAAGGGCCCCATTC
>JALWCD010000163.1:4221-8077 GCA_027036915.1 Thermodesulfatator sp.
GCGGAGCGCCAGGGGCGCGCGGAGTAGCGAGGGGAGGGTCTGCATCGGCGGGGGCGGACCACGGTGGCCAGATAAATCACGGTCTCCTCGGTGCCGTCCAGACCGAAAAGGGCGTTCATTTCCTCGTCGAAGAAGGCCCCGATGGGGCAGGCCGCAAGCCCCAGGGCCTCGGCCGAAAGAAGAAGGTTCTGACAGATGTGGGCCACGTCCATGAAGAGATAGCGTACACCGCGGCTGCCATACTTGGACATGGTTCGCCGGGGCACCCCGGACCAGACGAAGACCACGGCCGCGGTCTCGCAGAAACCCTGGCCCAGGGCGGCTTCCTTGAGTTCGGCTCCGTAGTTCCCCCGGGCCAGCTCCTCAAGGGCCCACTCCCGGATCTCGAGATGGTAGAGACCGGGAGGGATCCCTTCGACCCGATGCACGGCCAGATAGGTCTCCACGGGATAGAGGGCTCCGGCCGAGGGAGCCGTGCGCAGGAGGTAGCGGCCGGCCCGGGCGGTAACCCCCTGGCTGGCCCAGAGGAGAAGCACCAGTTCTTTCAGACTCAGGGCGGCGGGGCGATAGATCCTTTCGCTTCGACGATGGAGGAGGGCCTCAAAGAGATCCGCCGGTGGAAAATCCGGGCGCGGAAGCTTAAGCCTGGGAGCCTCCGGATAACTCTTGAAATAAGCCGCGGGAGAAATCTCCTCCCTTTCTCTAAAAAGATCCTCTCTTGAGAGCTTGGTTCCTTCGAGAAAGGTGAAGCCCAGGGAACGGAGATAGTCAGGCATCCCTCCTCCGCTTGCGACGTTTTTTCCGGCTTCGGACTTCAATTTTAAGGAACTTCCTTTCCTCGGGAAAGATGAGATCGGACAACTCCCGGAGTTCAGCGAAATAGCTCTTGCGGACGAGTTTTTTGGGAGAGCTTTTCCCCCGGAAGATGAAATATCGGTAATAGAGGAGGGCCGAAAGGAGGACCAGGGTCTCCTCGAAAAGTTCCTTGCAGAAGCGATACGACCCCAGGATCTCGAGCAGACGTTTCTCCACCTCGCGGGTCGGGCGTGTGGGTTTTTCTGGCGGGCTAAAGAAGCCGTTGGATAAAAGGTAAGGGTAGAGGAAAAAGACCAGGGCTCCGGCCTGAGAGAGCTTCCCCTGTTTTATCCGGGTGTCAGCCTGACGGAGCAGACGGGTGAGGAGGTTTTTGAGTTGGGGATGGTTTACCAGGGCCCGATGGTAGGCCGGGAAGATCTCCCGGAAAAGACCGCTCTGAAACATGAGATCCAGCCAGGGAGCGGCCCAGCCTCCGGTGACGTCCTTGAGCCACTCGTCCCGCAACCTGATGGGGGAACAGAGCCGGATCTTTTCCCGATGCCGGAGGATCCCTTCCCAGGTGCGCGGTTCGATCTCAAAACCGGCCCGGGCGGCATGCCGCACGGCCCGGAGCATTCGCACCGGGTCCCGCATGAAACGTACGTTCGGATCTCCGATGACCCGGATGATACCGTTGCGCAGATCCTCGAGCCCGCCCACGTAGTCGATGATGGTGAAGTCCGCAATGTTGTAAAAGAGGGCGTTGATGGTGAGATCCCGTCGAAAGGCGTCCTCCTGGGGGGTGCCGAAGACCTCCTGGTCCTCTTCAAATTCTTCGGGCCCCCGGAAGGTTACCACCTCCACGATTTTTCCCCCCCGGAAATAGACGTGCACCAGACGAAAACGGCGTCCGATGATGCGACTGGCCCTGAAGAGACGGCGGATCTCCTCCGGTCGGGCGTCGGTGCCCACGTCGAAATCCTTGGGGGTGAGTCCCAGGAGGAGATCCCTCACGCTTCCGCCTACCAGATAGGCCAGATAGCCGGCGTCGTGAAGACGGTAGAGCACCTTGAGGGCTTCCCGGGCGATCATCCGGCGGGAGATGGGGTGTTCGGAACGGGGCACGATCCGGGGCTCTGGGGGAGCATAACCGGGGAAGAGTTCCAGTTGTTTAGGCATGGGTCGCTCGCTTTTTGGGGGGGCGGAAGCTCCGGGGGTTGATGCCGTATTTCCGGATCTTGTAGTTCAGCACCCGGAGGGTGGTGCCCAGAATCTGGGCCGCCCGGCTCTGGTTGCCTCGGGTCTCCTTGAGGGCCTCCACGATGAGCTCCCTTTCCACCTTTTCCACGGCTTCGGGCAGGGTGAGTCTGGCCCGGGTGTCCGAGCTTTTGGCGGTCTGAAGGCTGGGCGGAAGATGGTAGCTCCGGATGACCTCCTCGTCGCAGATGAGGACCGCCCTCTCGATGGCGTTTTCGAGCTCCCGCACGTTGCCCGGCCAGTGATACTGCATGAGAAGGTCGATGGCCGGCGAAGAAAGCCTCTTGATGTTCTTGCCGTAGCGTTCACAGTATTTCTCCAGGAAATGTTCCGCCAGGGGGATGATGTCCGTGGGGCGTTCCCGCAGCGGCGGGATGTAGATGGGGAAGACCGAAAGCCGGTAGTAGAGGTCTTCCCGGAAAAGGCCCTTTTCCACCAGTTCCTCCAGATTCCGGTTGGTGGCCGCGATAATGCGCACGTCCACCTTTACGGGTTCGGTGCTTCCCAGCCGGTAGAACTCCTTTTCCTGGATGGCGTGAAGCAGCTTGGCCTGAATGGGCAGCGGCAGGTCGCCGATCTCGTCCAGGAAGAGGGTACCCCCGTGGGCCTTTTCCATAAGACCGATCTTCCGGCTCTGGGCCCCGGTGAAGGCTCCCTTTTCGTAACCGAAAAGTTCGCTCTCAAGCAGGGTTTCCGGGATAGCCGTGCAGGGCACGGATACAAAGGGCCCATCGGCCCTGGGGCTGTTGTAATGGATGAGACGGGCGATGAGGGTCTTGCCCGTGCCGGATTCCCCGCGCAGAAGCACCGTGGCCGGGCTTCCGGCCACCCGGTGGATCATCTCCAAGACTTCGTGCATCCGCGAGGAGGTGGCCACAAAGTTTTCAAGCTGGTAACGGCCTTTGAGTTCGTGTTTGAGGCGAAGATTCTCCTCCAGCAACCGGGCCCGTTCCTCCTCCAGGGCCTGGAGCTTGGCTACGGTCTGGGCCAGAAGTCCGGCCACGATGATGAGGAATTGAAGATTTTTGGCCAGCTCCACCGCGTCGGCCGCCGGCCGATCCACCGAAAGTGTCCCCAGGACCTGGCCGCCGCTCTTGATGGGCACGCAGATGAAGGAAAGGTTCTTCTTTTCCCGCTCGTTTCGACTCCGGGTTCGATTCAGGAAACGGGGATCTTCGCTTATCTGGGGCACGATGATGGGCTGTCCGGTGGCCACCACCTCTCCGGTGATTCCTTCGCCCGGGCGGTAACGTCCCCGTCGACGGGCCTCCTCCGAGAGCCCGTGGGCCACCTCGATCTGGATCTCTCCCGTGCGTGGGTTGAAGATGGTGATGGTGCCCCGCTTGAGATCGAATCTTTCCGAGAGCACCGCCAGCGTCCGCTCCAGGGCTTCCCGCAACTCGAGCGTGCTGGCCAGGGTGCTCGCAATCTCGTAAAGACAGGTCAATTCTTCCAGACTGTGCTCGGTCATTTTGATCCCGGAGGAAAAGATATGGCTTACAATTTTGACAATTTTAGTCCTTTTCAGCCTCAAGGCAAGGGGCCGGGAGAGGGATGTTACCGCAGAGCGAAAATGTCACCCTAACTGCAAGGGGAAAATGTCACCCCTTCCTGAGTCGTCTTTTTAAACCTGAGTCTGGTCTTTCGACAAGCCTTCTTTTGCCTTCCAAGATCCTCGTAAGGAATAATCCCTTCTTCCGGGTGATAAATCCTGAAACTCCCGTCAAATAACTCTCTTACCTCTACCTCTATCCCGGAGAGCCTCATAGTGAGCCTGGGTGGCTTGAGCTGCAAAACCCTTCCT
>JALWCD010000164.1 GCA_027036915.1 Thermodesulfatator sp.
GCACCGCGCTCTTGCGATCGAAACCCGCCCGCACCATGGCCCGGGCCAGTTCCACCACCGTGGCCATACGCTTGGAGGCCTCCCCTGGGGGAAAAGAAAAGACCTCCGCCCGGAACCCGGCCTCCCTGAGGATTCGGGCCAGATCCTCGGCCAGAAGTTCCCTTACGGTTTCATCTGTTATCAGGGCCAGAGCACGGGTCTCAAGGACTTTAGGAAGATCCTCGGGAAGATCCGTAAGGATCCCCCCTCCGATGAGGATATCGTAGGGCTCGGCCGCCTCGACCCGGAGAACCCTCATGATCTCTCAGTCGCCGAAACGAGGTCTTTCACGAAACGCTTTACTTTTTCAGGAGACCGAGAACCCTCGGCCTCCACGATCTTTACCAGGGCGCTGCCCACCACGATGGCCTCGGCGTGCGGGGCCAGCATCCTCACCTGCTCGGGTCGGGCGATACCGAAGCCCACCGCCACCGGTACCGGCGAGACCTCCCGGCAGAGATCAAGCCTCAGGACCAGGTCCTCGGGCAGACGCTCCCGGGCGCCGGTGATCCCGGTGACCGAAACGTAATAAAGGAAACCCGTGGAAACCTGGGCAATCCTCTCAAGCCTTTCCGCCGGAGTGGTAGGGGCCGCAAGCATAATACTGGCCAGTCCCCGCCGACGGGCCTCCCGGAGCCAGGGGCGAGCCTCCTCGAGAGGCAAATCCGGGATGATGGCCCCGCAGAGCCCGGCCTCCCGGGCCTCGCGGGCAAAACGCTCAAGCCCGAACCGGAAAAAGGGATTGTAATAGCCCATGACCACGATGGGCAGAGGATAGCCCTCGGCGTAAAGCCCGGCCACAAACTCCAGGAACTCCTCCAGGGTGGGTTTATGGCGCAAAGCCCTCTGGGTGGCGGCCTGAATGGTGGGGCCGTCGGCCAGCGGATCCGAGAAGGGGAAGCCCAGCTCCACCACGCTGGCCCCGGCCTCGGCCAGGGCCCAGAGGAGGGCCCTGGTGGTGGCAAGATCCGGATCCCAGGCGCAGAGATACGGAATCAGGGCCGCGCGTCCCTTCCGATTGGCTTCTTTGATGGCCTGTCTGACCCTTTCGGCTCCGGTCATGCCATCTTCCCGGAAAGATAATCCCTTACCGCCGCCACGTCCTTGTCCCCGCGACCGGAAAGATTCACCACCACGATGGTGTCCCGCGGGAGACGGTCGGCGATCTTTACCAGATAGGCCACGGCGTGGGCGCTCTCAAGGGCCGGGATGATGCCCTCGGTTTCGGAAAGTAAACGGAAGGCCGAAAGGGCCTCCTCGTCGTCCACCGCCACGTACTCCGCCCGGCCGCACTCCCTGAGAAAGGCGTGCTCCGGCCCCACACCCGGATAATCCAGCCCCGGGGCGATGGAATGCGCCCCCTTGATCTGCCCCACCCTGTCCTGAAGGAGATAGGTCAACATCCCGTGGAGTACCCCCGGTTCCCCCACCGTGAGGGTAGCCGAATGTCGGTCCGACTCTAACCCCTGCCCTGCGGCTTCCACCCCCACCAGCTTCACCACCTGATCCCGGACAAAGGGGTAGAAGATCCCCATGGCATTCGAGCCTCCCCCCACACAGGCGATCACCATGTCCGGCAGGCGCCCCTCGAGTTTGAGGATCTGGCGCCGGGTTTCCCGACCGATTACGCTCTGAAAATCTCGCACCATCATGGGATAGGGATGGGGCCCCACCACGGAACCGATCACGTAGAAGGTGGTTTCCACGTTGGTCACCCAGTCCCGGATGGCCTCGTTGATGGCGTCCTTGAGGGTCTGGGTTCCGGATTTTACCGGGACTACCCTCGCCCCGAGGAGTTCCATGCGGAAGACGTTCATGGCCTGGCGCACGGTGTCCTTGGCTCCCATGTAAACCACGCACTCCAGCCCCAGGAGGGCCGCCGCGGTGGCCGTGGCCACCCCGTGCTGCCCGGCCCCGGTTTCCGCAATGATGCGGCGTTTGCCCATACGCCTGGCCAGGAGCACCTGACCCAGGGTGTTGTTGATCTTGTGAGCTCCGGTGTGGAGAAGATCCTCCCGCTTGAGATAAATCCGGAGATGCCCTCCCAGGGCCTCCGAAAGCCGACGGGCGGGATAAAGCGGGGTGGGGCGCCCGGCGTACTCCCGCAGATACCAGGCGAGCTCCCGGCGAAACCCCGGGTCCCGCCTCAGGCGCCGGTAGGCCTCCTCGAGCTCGGTCAGGGCCGGCATGAGGGTCTCGGGTACAAAACGCCCCCCGAAAGGCCCGAACTTTCCCCGCTTGTTGGGTAGCATAGGGCTTTTCATAACCGGTTTTAGGCCCCGGTGCAACCTTCAGGCCAGCAGCACGGCCACGATGCCGGTAAGAAAGATGCCATCAAAGGTCCCGGCCCCTCCGATGGAGGCCACCGGAGTGCGAAGTTTTGGAATATCCCGCAGGTGCAGGAGATCCGCCCCGATGAGGGTCCCCAGCGTTCCGGAAATGTAAGCCACCACCGGAGCCCTGGCCGGGGCCACCAGCACGGCGAAAAGAGCCGCCAGGATGGGCGGCAGCAGAAAGGGCACGGCGATTCCCACCCCCGGAACCGGTCGGGCCAGGCGATAACACACCAGAGCCAGAAGGGCCGTGCCTACAAGCGGGGATACCAATAATCCGTTCTTGAGCCAGAGATAAAAAGCCATCAGAGTCGGTATGAGTCCTCCCCCCACATTGAGAGCGATCACGGTATGCCCCTCCTCGAAAGGACGCGGAACCACATATGTCAGGCCGAAAAACCGCACCAGGGTTTCCTCTATAAAGTCCACCTCGCGCCTGACACGGGCCAGGGGGAGGTTTATCTGGCTCCCGATAAGGGAAGCCAGTAGGAAGAGAAAGATCTGGTTCGGGGTGAGTCCGATCTTCTCCGCGGCCACAGTGATAAGCCCCAGATGAAGAAAGAAAAAGAGGGCCCCGAGAAGCAAAAAGAAGAGAAACCAGAAAAGCAGGGCTACGGGGCTAAAAATGAGCATTTTAGAGAACCTCCAGGGTATAGCCCTTGGCGACAAGTTCCTCGAGAAAGGTTTTCCCGTCCGGGACACGCTCAAAGAGATCCGGGGGCCGGGCTTCGGGGATGCCGAACTCCCCGAGTGAACGGCGACAGAGATAGGCTTTGCCCCCGTCCAGCACGAATTGATGGAAGTACGGGAAAAGCCCCGGTTCACAGCGCAGGCACCGGGTCACACCGGCCCCCTGGACAAGCACCACCAGGCCCGTCTTTTCCCGGGGAAGGGCGCGGAGTTTTTCCGGCCATCTATCCCAGGCCTCGGGAGTCTCAAGGAGAAAAACCTTTTTCATGTTTTAAGCCTTGAAGGCAGGGCCTCCGGAGAGAGGGTCTCTCTTCGACCGGTGGCCCTTTCCTTGAGTTCCACCTCGCCGGTCTCCCGGAACCTTCGGCCCACGATCACCTGGTAGGGGAGACCGATGAGGTCGGCGTCCTTGAATTTTACCCCGGGGCGTTCGTCGCGGTCGTCCCAGAGGACCTCGATTCCGGCCCCTGAAAGTTCCCGGTAGAGCCTTTCGGAGGCCTCAAGGAGGTCCGGATCCGGGCCCAGGGTAAGGATGAGGGCCTCAAAGGGGGCGATCTCCCGGGGGAAGACGATTCCGGCCTCATCGTGGTTCTGTTCGATGGCGGCCGCCACCGTCCGGCCGATGCCGATCCCGTAGCAGCCCATGACGAGGGGGCGCTCCTGGCCCTCCCGATCCAGGAAGGTGGCCCGCATGGGCCGGCTGTATTTGGTGCCGAGTTTGAAGATGTGGCCCACCTCTATGCCCCGGGTTATGGCCAGGAGCCGACCGCAACGGGGACAGGGGTCCCCCTCGGTCACCACCCGGAGGTCGTGAAACTCCGGCTCCGGAAAATCGCGTCCGTAGTTCACGTTCACGTAATGGGCCTCGACTTCGTTGGCCCCGGTGACGAAGTTCCGTAAACCCCGTACGGAAAGATCCGCGAGCACCCTCACCCCGGAAAGCCCCACCGGGCCGGCAAAGCCCACCGGGGCCCGGGTGATCCTTTCCACGGTCTCCGGATCGGCCATCTCCACCTCTGCCACCCCCAGGAGGTTCCGGAGCTTGACCTCGTTGAGCTCGAGATCTCCCCTTATGAGAACCGCCACCACCTCCTCCCCGGCGCGGTAGAGAAGGGTCTTGACCAGCTTCGAGGGCGGCACCCCCAGAAAAGCCGAAACCTCCTCCACGCTCCTCACCCCGGGGGTGGAGACCTTCTCCAGGGGCTTTTCCTCCTCCTGAGGGTAAACGAAATAGGCCTGACCTTCGGCCAGCTCCACATTGGCCGCATATCCACAGGCCTCGCAGAGGGCCAGGCGATCCTCGCCGGTTTCTGCCAACACCATGAATTCGTGGGACTCGCTTCCGCCGATGGCCCCGGTATCCGCAAGCACCGCCCGAAACCGGAGACCACAGCGGGTAAAAATCCTCTCATAGGCCTCATACATCCGCTGGTAGGATACCTTGAGCCCCTCCTCGTCGGCATCGAAACTGTAGGCGTCCTTCATGAGGAACTCCCGGGCCCGCATGATTCCGAAACGGGGACGGATCTCATCCCGGAACTTGGGGGCTATCTGGTAGAGGATGAGGGGCAGATCCCGATACGAGCGGACTTCCCGGCGCACAAGATCCGTAATGACCTCCTCATGGGTGGGGCCCAGACAGAAATCATGGTCCTTACGATCCTTGAAGCGCAGAAGCTCCTTACCGTAATCCTTCCAGCGGCCGGTCTCCTGCCAGAGCTCGGCGGGTTGCACCAGGGGCAGGAGGACTTCCAGGGCCCCGGCCCGGTTCATTTCCTCCCGCACGATGTTCTCCACCTTGCGCAGGGCCCGAAGCCCGAGGGGAAGATAGGAATAAATGCCCGAGGCCAGTTTCCGGATCATACCCGCCCGAAGCATGAGCTTATGACTCACCACCTCGGCCTCGGCCGGGTCTTCCCTGAGGGTGGGCAGGAAAAACCTCGAAAGACGCATAGCGGGCCTCCCTGAGATCTGGGCAAAGCTTTCCGGGATAGGCTAAACTTATCCCCATGGACCGTCAAGGCGCACTGAGGATGGGGCTCACCATGGGGTGTCCGGCGGGGGTGGGGCCCGATGTCATCCTCAAGGCCGCCCCCGAGCTTCTGGAGCTTCCGGCCCCGGTGATCATCCTGGGAGACCCCCGGGTCCTTTCCGACCGGGCCAGGCGCCTGGGTATCTCTTGCGAGCTGCGTTTGATCCGGGCCCCGGAGGAGGCCGAAACCGGTATCCTTAACCTCATTCCCCTCTCGGAACTCTCAATAAACCCCGGGGAGCCCACTCTTTCAGGCTCGCAGGCCATGGTGCGCTACATCAAAGAAGGCGTAAAGTTTTGCCTTTCCGGGGAACTCTCGGCCCTGGTCACCGCCCCCATCTCCAAGGAAGGCCTGGCCGCGGCTGGGGAACCCTTCCCAGGGCATACCGAGATGCTGGCGGCCCTCACCGGCGCCCGGGAGTATGCCATGGCCTTCTACGGAGAGAAACTCCGGGTGGCCCTGGTGACCACCCATCTCTCTCTGAGGGAGGCTGTGGTCTCCCTTTCGGTAGAAGGTATCCTCCGGGTGGCGCGGCTGGCTCATGACTTTCTCCTCCGGGATCTGGGCCTTGAGCGTCCCCGCCTGGCCCTCTCGGCCTTAAATCCCCACGCCGGAGAAGGCGGACTCTTCGGGCGAGAGGAGAAAGAGATCCTTGAGCCTGCCCTGGTTCAGGCCCGGAAGATGGGCATTCCTCTGGAAGGCCCCTTCCCGGCCGACAGTCTCTTTTTCCGGGCGGCCCAGGGGGAATTCGACCTGGTGGTGGCCCTCTACCACGACCAGGGACTCATCCCTTTCAAACTCCTTCATTTCCGGGACGGCGTGAACCTCACCCTGGGGCTGCCCATCATAAGGACCTCGGTGGACCACGGGACGGCTTACGAAATCGCGGGCACCGGAAGGGCCGATCCGGCCAGCCTCATATCAGCGGTTCGCCTGGCCTGGCGAATGGCCAGGCACAGGTGCCGGCGGCCTCAAGCTCCAGGCGATCCGGACTCCCCATGCAGACCGAAAGCATGAGGGCCAGATAATCCCGCACATGGCGGGTGATGAGGAAGTTCTGCCGCACGAACTCCCGGGCCTTATGGCCCATCTCCCGACGCCTTTCCTCATAAAAAAGTAAATAGCGTATACGCAGGGCGGCTCCCTCCGGGGTGTGCACCAGAAATCCGGTGTGATGATTGACCACCTGCATCCGGATTCCTCCGGTGGCCCCCCCGATGACGGGTTTGCCCTTCCACATGGCTTCGGTAACCGTAAGACCGAAACCCTCCCGCAGGGACTTCTGGAGCACGATGTCCGCAGCTCGCTGGAGGGCGTTAATGGTCCGGTGGGCGTCCGGAGGAAGCTTGAAGACGTAGACGTCTTTCCGGCCTTCGGCCGCCCGCAACACCTCCTGGTAGACCCGTTCGCCCTCGGGATCGTCCGCGGCTCCGCCTCCGGCCAGAACCAGCTGGAAGGAGATGAACTTGCGGGCCATCTCGGCGGCCCTGATGACCCCCAGCGGGTCCTTGAAGGGATCAAACCGGGAAATCTGGACCACCAGGGGACGCGCGGGATCCAGTCCCAGATCCTTGACGATGCTGAAGACCTCTTCCGGAGAAAGGTCGCGGTTTTTCTCGGTAAAAGGATCGATGCTGGGAGGAATGATATACTGGGGGTGGGGCAGGGGCTGGCTGAATTCCGGCATGGAAAAGATGCTGGCATGGTAACGCACCACCACCTTTTCCAGAAAACGCCAGACCGGATAGAAGGGACGGGAAAGATCGATATGGCAACGCCAGATCCAGTATCCCCGTCGTCGAGGAATGTACTTGATAAGATAAGCTGGCTGAGGGTCATGAATGATGACGAAATCGGCTTCCCGGAGCTTATCTCCCAGTCTCTCGGCTTCCTGACGATTAACCTCTTCGTAAAGCTGAAAATCTTCTTCCGTAAGGGAAACTTTGTTTCCCTGAAGGGCGTGGTGGAAGCTTTTGGTGACTTCAAAAAACCTGGGAGGCCCCTGAATAACTTCCCAGGACACCTTAAGTCCCAGAGCCTCCATGAGGGGGACCATGGAGTGCAGGATTTCGGCCACCCCCCCTCCGTAAGCCGTGGAATTGACGTGCACCACCCGGGCCCCATGCAGGCGCTCGGCCAGCTCCTTGATCTGGGCCACGGCCTCTACACCGGCCACCTGAGCATAATGTGAAAGGAGATCCACGTTACTTTCGCTCATATCGTTCCCTTACGGCATACATCTTGGCGCAGAAACTCCTGATGTGTCGGGCGAGAAATTCCCGGATCTCGTAAAGAGACAGGAAAAAAGGATCCACTCTGGCAATAAGCTCTTCCAGGGGTTTAAAATCCGGAGGAAACTTCCGGATCCAGTCCCGAAAGTCGTCCAGACCTTCCGGATGTCGACGGCGAGCGTCGATGAAGTGATAGAAGATGGTGCCCGGGGAAAAGGTCTCGAGCACGTCCGCAATCTCGTGGGGCCACTTCAAACGTATTCCGGTATCGAAGATTATCAGCTGACTTTTCACGAAATAGAAAGGGTTTTCGGCCTTACGCCAGCCCAGATGCTCATCCTCGAAAACCCGTTCCTGAATCAAAAGAATGAGGGCTTCACGCAGTTCCTCAATGTCATTGTATTCCTGGGGAGCGATAAGATTGAGGCGTTCGGCCAGCACCCGATCCCGCAATTCCATATGCACCCAGGCCGCGAAATCGTTGTGAAACTCCGGATGATCGAAGGAAGGCCGGAGGTGTCGGGACCAGAAGTGGTGGTAAACGCAGGCCCGATCGATTCTTTTGAGTTTTTCAGCCAGTTCGGCCAGGGTGAAGGCCTTCTCTCCGGTGGAGACGGAAACCAGGGCACAGTCCTTGACCACAAAGGGCCCCGGATGGTTCAGCTTTTCCGGCCTTTCCTCTGCCACAGTTCCTCCAGCAAACGTCGAGCTTCTTTAAAGT
>JALWCD010000165.1:0-3075 GCA_027036915.1 Thermodesulfatator sp.
ATCTGGGCGTAGGTGGAGGAGGAAGGCTTTGACCTCCCGGCTCTTAAAGAGGGTGACTCCCTCCTTCTCGCGAACCTGGTCTCCAGACAACACTTTACCAAACCGCCGGCCCGCTATACCGAAGCGACCCTTATCCGGACGCTTGAGGAAAAGGGTATCGGCCGCCCCTCCACCTACGCCCAGATCGTCTCAACCATCAAAGAAAGAGGTTACGTGGAGAGCGTTTCCGGGACCCTGCGTCCCACCGAACTGGGCCTTCTGGTGAACGAGCTCCTGGTGAAGGCCTTTCCGGAGCTTATGGATCCCGGTTTTACGGCCCGGATGGAGGCCTTTCTTGACGAGATCGCCGAAGGTCGGGCCGAGCGCCGGGAGATCCTGAGGAAATTCTATGAGGACCTACTTCGGGATCTCGAGGCCGCGGAAAACGAAATGGTGTCCCTCAAAGCCGGGGTGCCTTCGGGACTCAAATGCCCGGAATGCGGGGCTGAGATGCTCCTCAGGGTGGGACGAGCCGGACCCTTTCTGGCCTGCAGTCGCTATCCGGACTGCCGGGTTACCGGAGATTACGAGCGGGATGAAGCCGGTCAAATCAGGTTGCTCAAAAAGGAGGAGGATCTGCGGGGAACCTGTCCGGCCTGCGGGGGGCCCCTGGTGCTCCGACGGGGCCGCTTCGGGGAATTTCTGGCCTGCGGAAATTATCCGGAGTGCCGTTACACCCGACCGGTGGGCCTGGGGATAGCCTGTCCCCGGGAAGGCTGCGAAGGGGAGATCGTCAAACGTCGTTCCCGCAGGGGACGCACTTACTATACCTGCTCACGGGCTCCGGATTGCGACTTCGTGCTCTGGGACGAGCCGATAGCGGAAGAATGCCCGTACTGCGGAGCTCCCTTTGTGGCCGTAAAGGGCGGACGTAAGCCGCGGAAGTACTGCCCCTTCTGCCGGAAAGGCCTGGAGGCGGAAACGGAGGGCTAAAGTTACGGTCCCGAAGAGCCCGGAGAAGAGGGGGCTTGCAAATTGAAGATCTGTCCTTCGGATTCGGGGAAGGGATTTTTGGTTCGATGCCCGGTCTGCGGGGAGCCGGCGGAACTGGTGGGCCGGTGAGCCCGGGCCCGGGTGAGGTGTCTCACCTGTGATCGAGACTGGCCGGTAGCCCTCCTTTCGGAGGAAAGCCTGGAGGAGGCCCGGGAGAGAATCCTTCGGGATTTGGAAGGGTGATCCGGACCTCGTTTTTGAAGCCCCGGCCGGGATTCCGTTGTG
This sequence comes from Thermodesulfatator sp., assembly GCA_027036915.1. Lineage (GTDB taxonomy): Bacteria > Desulfobacterota > Thermodesulfobacteria > Thermodesulfobacteriales > Thermodesulfobacteriaceae > Thermosulfurimonas_A. The sequence goes on from JALWCD010000165.1 coordinate 1,258, forward strand.
GTCCACGGGCCCTTCTGGTCCTGACCGAACCGGACTTTCGCTTCATCCGGAGGAGGCTCCCCTTCGAGAGCTCGAGAAGGCTTTTTCTGGCCGAGGTCTGTTACGGTCCGGAGGGCGTACTTGCCGGACCGGCCCTGGGAGCCCCTCAGGCGGTCGTGCTTCTTGAAAACCTGGTGGCGGCCGGAGCCAGGGAAATCCTGGTCCTCGGCTGGTGCGGGGCCCTGGGGGCGGAGCTGCCCCTGGGCACGGTTTTCCTCCCGGAAAAGGCTCTCCCTGCGGAAGGGACCTCCCGCCACTACCTTCCCGGCCGAAAGGTCTTTCGGCCCGCGCCCGGTCTTGGCCAGCGTCTCCGAGAAAAACTCCTGCAGGTCGGGGTGACCTTCTTTACGGGCACGGTGGTTTCCACGGACGCCCCTTATCGGGAGGATGAATCTTTTCTGGCCCGGGTCGGGAAAAGAGCCCGGGCCGTGGACATGGAGACCTCGGCCCTTTTTGCGGCCGCGGAATTTCTGGGCGTGGAGCTTGCGGCCCTGCACCTGGTGAGCGACCGCCTGACTCCGGCGGGCCGGGAAGTTCTTCCCCCCGCCCGTCTCCGGGCCTTAAGGAAGAAGCTCTTCCCTCTCTGGCTCTGGGCCACCGGATGGTTGACAACCCCGGCGGGCATTGCTAAAAATTCAAAAATGGCAAAGGAAGGCGCGTAGCTCAGTGGGAGAGCGCTTGCTTGACGCGCAAGAGGTCGGCGGTTCGATCCCGCCCGCGCCTACCATTGAAAGCCAAGGCCTCTTCGGGGAAATCCCCAAGAGGCCTTACTTTTGTTTGAAAAGGGAGAGGGGGAGGTGAAAATCCGCATTTCCTACCGGGGGCAGGAGGTCGAAGTCGAAAGCGGTTCGCCGGCTTCCGTGCTGGTGGAACTTCTGGGGCTCAGAGATTCCCGCCCGATAGCCTTTCGTCTGGATGGAGAGCTCCTGGATCTTCATTCCCCCCTTACCCGGGGAGGGGAGGTAAGCCCCGTCTTTACCGATGACCCCGAGGCTCTGACCATCCTGAGACACACCGCGGCTCACGTTCTGGCCCAGGCGGTGAAGGAGCTTTTTCCGGAGGCCAAACTGGGTATAGGTCCGGCCACGGAGGAGGGCTTTTATTACGATTTCGACGCGCCGCGCCCCTTCACGGAGGAGGATCTGAAGGCCATCGAGAAAAAGATGAAGGAAGTGGTGAAGCGGCGTTATCCGCTGGAGAGGGAAGAAGTCCCCAGGGAGGAGGCGGAAAAGTTTTTCCGGGAGCGGGGGGAGGACTACAAGCTGGAGCTTATCCGGGAAATTCCGGACGAGAAGGTCAGCCTCTATCGGCAGGGGGATTTTGTGGATCTCTGTCGGGGGCCTCATCTGCCGCATACTGGTCTGGTAAAGGCCTTCAAGCTCCTTTCCGTGGCGGGAGCCTACTGGCGGGGGGATGAGCGCAATCCCCAGCTTCAGAGGATCTACGGCACGGCCTTCTTTGACAAGGAGGCCCTCAGGGCCTATCTCGAAAGGCTTGAGGAGGCCAAACGGCGGGATCACCGCAAGCTCGGCCGGGAGCTTGAGCTTTTCAGTATCGAGGAGGAGGTCGGCCCGGGGCTCATCCTCTGGCATCCCCGGGGGGCCATCGTGCGCAAGGAGATCGAGGATTTCTGGCGGGAGGAACACCTCCGGCGGGGCTATCAACTGGTTTATACTCCGCACATCGCGCGTCGGGATCTCTGGAAGGTCTCCGGGCATCTCGATTTTTACGCCGAAAACATGTTCGCCCCCATGGAGATCGACGAGCGGGCCTATCAGC
>JALWCD010000165.1:3085-5279 GCA_027036915.1 Thermodesulfatator sp.
GTCCCTTTCATATCCTGATCTATAAAAGCAAAAAGCGAAGCTATCGGGAGTTTCCCATTCGTTACTGTGAGCTGGGCACGGTTTACCGTTACGAAAGAAGCGGTGTTCTCCACGGGCTTTTGCGGGTCCGGGGCTTCACCCAGGACGACGCCCATATCTTCTGCCGGGAAGATCAGCTTGAGGAAGAGATCTTCAAGGTCCTGGATCTGGTAGTGTATTTCCTTTCGGTCTTCGGCTTTCGGGAATACCAGATCTATCTTTCCACCCGGCCTGAAAAATACGTGGGCTCGGAGGAGATCTGGGAGAAGGCCGAGGGGGCGCTGGCCGCGGCGCTGGAGAAGAAGGGGCTTTCCTATGAGATCGATCCCGGAGAAGGGGTCTTCTACGGTCCCAAGATCGACCTCAAGATCCGGGATGTCCTGGGGCGTTTCTGGCAGTGTTCCACCATTCAGGTGGACTTCAATATTCCGGAAAGATTTGACCTGATCTACATGGGGCCGGACAACCAACCCCATCGCCCCATCATGATTCACCGGGCTCTTCTGGGGTCTCTGGAAAGATTCTTTGGGGTTCTGATCGAACACTATGCCGGGGCCTTTCCGGTATGGCTGGCTCCGGTCCAGGCGGTGGTCCTTACGGTGGCCGATCGGCATCGGGACTTCGCCGAGGAGGTCCGGCGGGCCCTTGAGGGGGCCGGTCTGCGGGCCGAACTGGATCCGCGGGGAGAGCGCTTGAGTTTCAAGATTCGCGAGGCCCAGGTGAAAAAGATTCCGTATATGATTATTATCGGAGACAAAGAGGTAGAAGCCCGGCGGCTCACCGTGCGCACCCGAAAGGGCGAGAATTTGAGCCTTGGTCTGGAAGAGTTTATCGAGCGGGTGCAACGGGAAATAGCCGAAAAAACCATATCCTAGGGAGGTCTGTTTGGGAAGCATAGACAAGCGCAAGTATCGGGTAAACGAAAAGATTCGGGCCCGGGAGGTCAGGCTCATAGGGCCGGACGGCAAACAGATAGGCATCGTGCCCCTCCGGGAGGCCCTGGCCAGGGCCGAGGAATACGGTCTGGATCTGGTAGAGGTGGCCCCTCAGGCCAATCCCCCGGTCTGCAAGATTATGGACTACGGGCAATTCCTGTATCAGGAGGCCAAGAAGGCCAAGGAGGCCAAGAAACGTCAGACCCAGGTGGAGCTCAAGGAGATCAAGGTCCGGCCCAAGACCGAGGAGCACGACCTCCAGACCAAGATCAAACACATCCGGCGCTTTCTGGAGGACCGAAACAAGGTTAAAATAAGGGTGTTTTTCCGGGGGCGGGAGATCGTTCATCCGGAGCTGGCCCATCAGGTCTTGCAAAAAATCCAGGATGCGGTTAAGGATTTGGGCCAGGTTGAGATGGCCCCCCGGCTGGAGGGGCGACAGATGATCATGATCCTGGCGCCGCTTAAGAAATAGGATTTTGCGGGGGAAAGAATGGGTAAAAAGAACAAGATGAAGACCAATCGTTCGGCGGCCAAGCGTTTTAAGGTCAGCGGGAAGGGGAAAATCGTACACTTTCGGGCCGGCCGGAGCCACCTGAACCGGAAAAAGAGCGCCAAGAGGAAGCGCCGTTTGCGGCAGGATAAGGTCCTCGAAGGGGGCTATGTAAACCGGGTGAAGGCCCTTATTCCGTACAAGTTTTAAGGAAGGAGGGAACGCGTCATGCCTCGTGCGAAAGGCGGATTCAAGACCCGGAGGCGACACAAGAAGCTGATCAGGATGGCCAAGGGCTACTGGGGGCAGCGCAAGAACTGTTTCCGCAGGGTGCGCGAGACCGTGGAAAGGGCCCTGGTCTACGCCTACCGGGATCGTAAACAGAAAAAGCGCGATTTTCGTCGGCTGTGGCAGGTGAGGATCAACGCTGCGGCCAGGCTCCACGGGCTTAACTACAGCCGGTTCATGGGAGGGCTGCGAAAGGCCGGGGTGGCCCTGGATAGGAAGATCCTGGCCAATCTGGCGGTGACCGAGCCCGAGATCTTCGCGCAACTGGTGGAGAAGGCCAGGCAGGCCTGGCAGTAGTTCTTTTATGACCGAAAAGGAGCTTGAGGAATTAAGGTCCCGGGTCCTTGCGGAGGTCGAGGCCGCCCGGGATCTCAAAGCGCTGGAAGATCTGCGGATTCGTTATCTCGGCCGAAAGGGTCTGGTCACCTCCATCGTCAAA
>JALWCD010000165.1:5289-8022 GCA_027036915.1 Thermodesulfatator sp.
GTCAAAGGCATCAAAGACCTTCCGCCGGAGCTCAGGCGGGTCATCGGGCGCAGGGCCAACGAGTTAAAGTCCGAACTTGAGGATCTGATCCGGCGTCGGAAAGAGGAGCTCCTGCGGGCCGCCGAAGACGAGGCCCCGGGGGTGGATCTAACGCTTCCCGGTCGGCCATACGAGCTGGGGAAGTTCCATCCCATTACTCAGGTTCTACAGGAGATATGCGATATCTTCACCCGGCTGGGTTTCAGTATCGCCCGTGGACCGGAGGTGGAGACCGACTATTACAACTTCGAGGCCCTGAACATCCCTCCGGATCATCCGGCCCGGGAGATGCAGGACACTTTTTATCTTACCAACGGTCTTCTCCTGCGGACCCACACTTCCCCCATCCAGATCCGGACCATGCTTTCCCGGAAACCTCCCCTCCGGATCATCGCCCCGGGCAAGGTCTATCGGTGTGATTCCGATGTGCGCCACACCCCCATGTTTCATCAGGTGGAGGGGTTGCTGGTTGATCGGGAGGTGAGTTTTGCGGATCTCAAGGGGCTCCTTACCTATTTCGCCCGGGAGATCTTCGGCCCGGAAACCCGGGTGCGTTTTCGGCCCAGTTACTTTCCCTTTACCGAACCCAGTGCGGAGATGGACATTGAGTGCGTGATCTGTCGGGGGGAGGGGTGCCGTCTCTGCGGGGAGACCGGCTGGCTGGAGATCCTGGGGGCGGGGATGGTGCATCCCAACGTTTTCCGGGCCGTGGGCTACGATACCGAGAAATGGCAGGGGCTGGCCTTTGGTCTGGGGGTAGAGCGGATCGCCATGCTCAAGTTCGGCATAGATGACATCCGTCTCTTTTACGAAAATCACCTGCGTTTTCTGGAGCAGTTCTGATGCGGGTGCCCTGGAGCTGGCTAAAGGAATTTGTGGAGGTGGATCTTTCGCCGGAAGCTCTGGCCGAGATCCTGACCCTGGGAGGGCTTGAGGTCGAAGGGGTGGAGGAGGCCTTTGAGCTTCTGGGGCCGGTGGTTTCGGCGGAGATCCTTTCCGTGGCCCCCCATCCGGAGGCCGAAAAACTCAGGGTCTGTGAGGTCACGGACGGGAAGACCCGCTACACCGTGGTTTCCGGGGCCCCGGGCCTTGAGAAAGGGCTCAAAGTGGCCCTGGCGCTTCCGGGAGCGGTGACCTTCTCCGGGGAGAAGATCGCCGAGACCCGCATTCGGGGGGTAACCTCCCGGGGGATGCTTCTTTCGCCGTATGAGGCCGGGGTTTCGGGGGAACGGGATCGATTGCTGGAGCTACCCCCTGAGTCTCCCCTGGGGCGTCCTTTTTACGAGGTCCTGGGGCTTTCGGAGCCGGTGCTTGAGGTGGCCGTTACCCCCAATCGGGGAGATTGCCTTTCCATTCTGGGGGTGGCCCGGGAGGTAGCGGCTCTCACCGGAGCCGAAGTGCGCAGGCCCGAGATTCCCGATCTTCCGATGGGGGACGAGATCCGGCGGGAGGCCGCGGTGGAGATCCTCGATCCGGATCTCTGTCGGCGCTATACCGGTCGCCTGATCCGAGGGGTCTCGGTGCGGGAATCGCCTTATGAGATCGCTCGCAGGCTCTGGATGTGCGGTCTCCGGCCCATCAATAATCTGGTGGATGTGACCAACTATGTTCTGCTTGAGCTGGGGCAGCCGCTCCACGCCTTCGACTGGCAGAAGATTGAGGGCCGCCGGATCGTGGTCCGCCGGGCGAAAGAGGGGGAGGAGATCCTGACTCTCGACGGGGAGAGGAGGCTTCTTTCCCCGGAGATGCTGGTCATCGCCGATGCCCGAGGTCCGGTGGCGGTGGCCGGGATCATGGGGGGCGAGGAGAGCGGGGTGGGAGAGGAGACCCGGGAGGTCTTCCTGGAGTCCGCCTGGTTTGAACCCTCTACCATTCGTCGTACGGCCCGGGCTTTAAGGCTTTCCACGGATAGTTCCTATCGGTTTGAGCGCGGGGTGGATCCCGAAGGGGTGATCCGGGCCCTTGAACGGGCCACGGCCCTTATCCTGCAGACCGCCGGAGGAGAAGTGGTCCCCGGTCGCCTGGATCTCTATCCCCGCCCGTATCGTGCGCCGGAGATTACCCTGAGGTTCTCCCGGCTCAGGAGTTACCTTCGGGTGGAGCTTGAGCGGGAGGAGGTGGCCGGCCTTCTGAGGCGCACCGGAGGGCGGGTGGAAATGGAGGGGGAGAGCCTGAGGTATCAGCCTCCCTCCTTTCGTTACGACCTTTCCCTGGAGGAGGATCTGATCGAGGAGGTGGCCCGCATTTACGGCTACGATCGTCTGCCCGTAAGTCTTCCGGTGGGGGAACTCTCGGCTCGGGGGCCGGAAAAGGAGGATCTTCTGGTCTCTCACACCCGGGAGATCCTGAGGGGGCTGGGTTTTTACGAGGTGATCAACTACAGTTTCATTTCCCCGGGCATGCTTGCGGCCCTCGAACTTCCGGAGTCCGACCCGAGGCTTCGTCCCCTTCGACTGGCCAATCCGCTTTCGGAAGCCCAGTCCGTAATGCGGACCATGCTCCTTCCCGGCCTGCTAGAGACCGCCCGCTTCAATTTCTTTCGGGAGGTCTCCCGGCTCAAGATCTTTGAGGTGGGGAGGGTTTTCCTACCCCGGGAAGAAGACCTTCCCGAGGAGAGGCTACATCTGGGTGTCCTGATGATGGGGGCGGCCGAGCCGGACTTCTGGCGGGATAGGTCCCGCCAGAAGTCCGGCT
>JALWCD010000166.1 GCA_027036915.1 Thermodesulfatator sp.
TCTTTAGCCTGAGCTTCCAGGAAGGCCCGCAATTTTTCCTTTAACTTCAAAAGAAAAGGATGGCGAGCCCGCTCGAATCGCCGCTCAAGTTCGGCCAGTTCTTCCTCCAGGGATTTCTCCCAGGGGAAAGAAACCGGTTTCCCCTTCACGGTCACGAACCGCACCCCCATTTTCCCGAAACGCTCCAGAAGTTCGGCATCCAAGGCGGTGCCTGCGGGACAGAGGGTGCGCCCCTGTTCGTCTTTGACCTCCTCCGCGGTCACCATACCCGGTTTGAGATAGCTTAAAGGCAATCTCTGCATCCCTTACTCCAGAGGAGGATTCAAGGCCAGATTTAATTCCCTTTCAAGCCTGTGCCCCAGAGCCAGGACCCGGGCGTCGGAAAGTTGCGGCCCCAGGATCTGAACTCCAACCGGAAGCCCTTCTTCCGTGAACCCTGCCGGGAGACTCAACCCCGGAAGCCCGGCCAGATTCACCGGAATGGTGTAAATGTCCGAAAGATACATTTCGAGCGGATCGTCGGTCTTCTCTCCCAGACGGAAGGCCGGGGTGGGACTGGCGGGCATAAAAATGAAGTCCACCTCCGAGAAGGCCTTTTCAAAGTCCCGAATGATAAGGGTGCGGATCTGGGAGGCCTTACGATAGAAGGCCTCATAATAGCCCGCGGAAAGCGCATAGGTCCCGAGCATGATCCGACGCTTGACCTCCGGGCCGAAACCCTGCGAGCGGGTCTTTTTATACATCTCCATCAAATCACGGCCCTCAACCCTCAACCCGTACTTGACCCCGTCGTAGCGGGCCAGATTTGAGCTGGCCTCCGCCGGGGCGATGATGTAGTAAGCGGGAAGAGCGTATTCTAAATGCGGGAGCGAGACCTCCCGTACCTCACAGCCCATATCCCTTACGGCTTGAAGCGCCTGATCCAGCACCCCGCGCACCTCCTCCGAAAGCCCCTCGGAGAAGCACTCTCTGGGAAGTCCGATCTTAAGGCCTTCCGGCGAAGACTCAAGCTCAGAAAGATAATCCGGCTGGGGCTCGGGATAGGAGGTGGAGTCCCGGGGATCCGGCCCTCCGATTACCTGAAGGATAAGGGCCGCATCGGCCACGGTGCGGGTAAGCGGCCCGATCTGATCCAGCGAGGAAGCGAAGGCCACCAGCCCGTAGCGGGAGACCCGACCGTAGGTGGGCTTGAAACCGACCACCCCGCAGAAGGAGGCCGGCTGACGGATGGACCCTCCGGTGTCCGAACCCAGGGCCCCGGCGCAGAGCCAGGCCGAAACCGCGGCCGCCGAGCCTCCGGAAGACCCTCCCGGGACCCGCCCAAGATCCCAGGGATTGTGCGTGGGAAAGAAAGCCGAGTTTTCGGTGGAGGACCCCATGGCGAACTCGTCAAGGTTGGTCTTCCCCAGGATTACGGCCCCCGCGGCCTTAAGTCTTTCAACCACCGTAGCATCGTAGGGGGGTACGAAATTCTCAAGGATGCGTGAGGCACAGGTGGTGCGCACCCCCCGGGTGCAGATGTTGTCCTTTACCGCGATAGGGATCCCGAGAAGGGGAAGCTCTTCACCGGAAGAAAGCCTCCGGTCAGCCTCTTTCGCCCGGGCCAGGGCCTCCTCCGGGGTCACCGTGATATAGGCCCTGACCTTGGGATCGAGCCTTTCGATGCGCTTCAGGAAATAGCGGGTGAGTTCCTCGGCGCTAAGCTCCCTGCGGCGGAGTTTTTCCCGCAACGAAAGTATGGAGCGTTCCTCCATCCCGAACCTCCCTCTAGCCCTTGATCACCCTGGGAACCACGAAGCTTGAACCCTCGCTCTCCGGAGCATTCCGGAGAATCTCTTCCGCAGGAAACGATTCCCGGACCTCGTCCTCCCGGAAGCGATTCTCAAGCCTTAGGGCGTTATAGGTGGGCTCCACTCCGGAGGTGTCCACCCGGGAGAGCTTGGCCACATAGTCCAGGATACTTGAAAGTTCGCGGGTGAAACGTTCAAGCTCCTCCTCGGAACATTCCAGACGGGCGAGATGGGCTACATGCAAAACCTCCTCCTTCGATATGGCCATGAAAGCCCCTCCAGCGGCTTAATTTCTTTCTTTTTTAGCACGACCGGAGGGGCCTCACAAGGTATCCGGAATCTACACCCTGAAAGAGCTTAAAAGTCTTTCCAGTTCTTCTCCTATCTTCACCAGTTCGTCGGTATTCAATTTGCGAGCTTCATCCAGAATATTCTGGCTTAATCTTTCCATTTCTTCGGCTTCTTTCGAAAGCTCTTTTGATTTCTCGGTAATCCTTACGAGATTGGCGCTCAGGTCGTTCACCACCGTGCTCTGTTCCTCCACCGCGGCGGCCACGCTCTGAGCCATCTCCGCAATGGCGTTGGCTGCTTCACGATTGCGCTCACTGGCCTGGGTAACCT
>JALWCD010000167.1:0-691 GCA_027036915.1 Thermodesulfatator sp.
TTACGTGATGATGCCGGCCCTCATAAAGGGTGATCTCAAGGACGGTGGAATTTTCTTTTTTCTTGAGGATCCTGGCCTCCGCGGGAAAAGTAAGGCGCCCCTCGAGGAAGAAACTCTCTTTAAGCCGCGGGAGGGCCTCCTCGGGAAAATCCCCCTCCACCTCCACCTCGTAGACCCGGGGCACGCGATACCTGGGATGGAGGAGCCGGTGGGCAAGCTCCCCGTCATCGGTGATAAGGAGAAGCCCCTCGGCATCCCGATCAAGCCTTCCCACGGGAAAGAGGCGTTCGCTGCGGGGGAGATCTCGGAAGAATTCCATGACCGTGGGAAGCTCGTCCCGGGTGGAGGTGACGTATCCGGGAGGTTTATAAAAGAGGAAATATCGTTTTTCCGAAGGAGGTTCCACAGGGTTTCCGTCCACCTCCACGAATTCCCCGGGCCGGACTTTATAGGCCGGGTCCCGCACCGGGCGGCCGTCAACCCGTACCCGGCCCTTAAGGATCATCTTCTTGGTCTCCTTCCGGGTCCCGAGCCCGGCCTCGGAAAGAAAACGGTCAAGCCGCCTCACCACCAGATCCCCGCCGCGGCGATGGAGACCAGAGAACCCGGGCCGAAAGGCACCGCCTCCTGAAAATAGATCTCCCCCCGAAGGTTTTGCCCTTCAAATAGTTTGGCTGTGCAGAGAAGACAA
>JALWCD010000167.1:701-7971 GCA_027036915.1 Thermodesulfatator sp.
AACCTTGAAGGGGAGACTTCGGCGAGCTTCTTCGAGAAACCCGCGGTAGTCGCCGGAAAAGAGGGCTTCGAGCAGCAGGCGATCCCGGGCTATGGCCCGTCGGCCTTCGGTCTCACCGGCCGGTTGCGGATCGCCGTAGCGAAGACCGAGATGAGCAAAGTCGATCCCCAAGACCAGATAGGTTTTCTCATCCCAGAGCTCCCTCAGAGCCGCAACCCATTCCCGGAAAAGAGGCTCGGCCTCAAAGGGATCGCGGCCCGAGACGAGATGTCCTTCCATGGGACCGAAAAGGATCGGCACCACCCTAAAATCGGAAAAACGATAGCGGAGAAAGATCGCCTGGAACTCCAGGGAGTGTTCGTTGCGGTGGGCAAAATCATCCGGAAAACAGTCCGAAACCCGGCTCATAAGGGCCTTCAGGAAATCGCGATCCACCGGAACCGGCCCCAGCGGGGTCTCAAAGTCCTTGGTAAGGAGAGAAAGGGGGCGGGTCAGCTGGTGTCCGGTGCCGAAGATTATCACCCGGGCCCCCTCAGGAAGCTCAAGGGCCCGATAGGCCGCCGCAAATCCCCGGGCCCCCGAGGTAAGATCCAGGTGAGGAGCGATGAGCACCCGGGGCGGCTTTTCCGGGGAAAGATTTTCCTGGGAAAGGATCTGGCCCAGAAAGGTCTTAAGGGCCTCGCCCTCGGCCGGATAGGAACGTCCGGCGCAGGCCGGAGGTCTAAGCCGGGCCGCGCGCCATTCGGCCTCCACCCTCTCCTTGCGTTTCCGGAAGGTTTCCCCTTCCAGAAAACCGTGCGCCTCAAGCTTTTCCACCAGCGAGACGATCTCCTCCAGCATGACCAGACGTCCCAGAGTCCGGGTGGCCGCCACCTGCAGATCCCTGAGACTGTGTCGCCCGTCCATAAGGGCCAGAAGCGGCGCCAGAGGCTGAGGGAGAACCAGAAATTCCTCGGTGTATCCCAGGGGATCGCGGAGGATCAGGGAAGGCCGACCCTGCCACTCCAGCGGAATAAGGTCAAGCGGTCTCAGGACGGGGGTAAATTCCGGACTCATTCCGTGCCCCCGAAATCCTCGGGACCGAGATCCCGGCAGGCCGCTTTCACCCTTTCAAGGGCCGTGTAGAACTCATCCTCGATGGCCCGCACCCGTACTCCGTAAGCCCGCTGCACGGCCTTGCGCACGATTTCCCCTTTGAGGAGGGCGTTGGTCCAGCCGAGTTCGGCGTACTTGGCGTTGACCTCCTGGTTTAGCTCTACCAGGGCCTGAGCTCGACGACGCCGCTCTTCGGCGGCCTCCGAAAGGGGTTCCTCAAGGAAACGATCGATCTTGGCCAGCAGGCTCTCGTAAAAACTGGCCGGAAAGCGGGCCTCCAGTTCCTCGAGCACGAATCCGAAGGTGAGGAACTGGGGTTCCTTAAAGTAGGTAAACAGCTCGGCCTCGATGCTTTCCGGGGATTCCTGCAGGAACTCCTGAAAGAGCCGATAGGCCTGTCGGGATTTCTCCTTTACGTTGGGCGGCTTTTCGGTATTGAATTCCAGGATGTGACGGTAGAGTTCCGCCGGGGCCACCACCGCCAGAACCTCGCGGGCCCCCAGATCCCGCAGGGCTTCCAGGCGATGTTGCCCATCCACCACGTAATATCGCCCCTCATGGGGACATACCACAATAGGGGTGACGAACCCCAGTTTCTCTATGGCCAGTTCCAGATGTTTCTTGAGTCCTTCGGAAATGTCCCGCTGAAAAGGCGGCACCTCAACCTCTTCAATCTCAAAGACGACCAGCTTCAGGGGCTGCCTTTTTACCGGATCCTCGAATTGAGCCAGTTCTCGCATGGCATTCCCCCTTCAAACGAATCGATCTACGATCAGACCACGATAAAACCGTTCCGGTTCGGCAAAACGACGGTAATAAAAACCGGGGTTTTTTCCAAAAAGATCGAATTCCGGCGGTCCTCCGTCATAGCGTGGGGTAACTTTTTTTGGGGTAAAATCCCCTTTAAAAGGGGTAAACATCCTGGTATTAAAGTAAAGGGGTGAGGAAAGCGCCAAATTTAGTATTCTCAGGAACTCCGCCATGGGTTAAAGTTTTTGAAGTTCCTACCGATATTAAATAATAGAAGAAGTGTGGGGGCAAGAGGTGTTATGACCATAAACTTCCCGGATGTAAAGGAAGTGATTAGAATATACGAAAGGAAAGGGGTTCGAGGGCCTCTTTCAAAAAGGGAGGAAATTTTGCAGGATCGGGTAAGTATTTCCGAGGAAGCCCGTAAAAAACTGGCGGAAATAAGATCTCAAAAAGGAGGATAAAAGATGAAGATCAAAGATGTTCTGCCTTATTTACAAACGCCGGCCCGAGGAGTGGAAGGTTCCGCTCAGACGGGAAAGACGGAAAGATCTCGAGGAGCTACTACCGAGAGGAATCAGGCCCCCGAGGGCGGGGATCGGGTGGAACTTCGGGGCCGACAGATGGTGGAGGAAGCCCGGGCCAGGGCCCGCGAGATCCCCGAGGTGCGCGAGGAGAGGGTTGAGGCCCTGCGACGGCAGATCGAGGCCGGAAATTATGAGGTGGCCCCGGAGAAGGTGGCGCGGGCCATGATGTCCGACCTCCTCCGGGAAATCTACTAGTCCTTAACCTCCTCTCCGAGGTTCGTGGTCTCGCGGGGAGCGTATTCCTCAAGGGGCTTGACCACGAAGAGTAGCTGCCCCTCCACCACGCTTTCGTTCACCTTGACACAGATTTCTTCGATCACACAGTCAAAGGGCGCATAGACCGGAGTCTCCATCTTCATGGCCTCGAGATTGGCGATCTCCTCGCCCTTGTGGTAAATGTCGCCCACCTTGAGTTCACCCCGCTTGGGGTTACCCAGACGCCAGACATTGCCCTTGATGGGGGAGCCGATCTCGTTCGGGCCCTTGGCCATGCGGACCTCTTTTTTCTTCACTCTGGGGGTGGCGACCTCGAAGACACGGGTCTTGTTATTGACCTTCACCACCACGTGAATGACCCCGTCGTGCTCGGCCCCCACCGAGACCAGCTCGATGGTGTAGGGTTTCCCCATGAAGGTGAATTCCACCTTATCGCCCGGCCTTTTAAGTCCGTAGCGGAAAACCGGCGAAGGCAGCACGTAGGAGGCCTCACCGTATTTCTCGAAGAACTCGAAAAAGCCCAGGGCGTCCTTGGGATGCATGAGGTAGATAATAAATTCTTCCTCGGTGGGCTCGCGGCCGAGTTTTTCGGAAAGCTCCTTTCTGGCCCGCTCAAGGTCCTCCTCGGGCACGGTCTCAAGCGGGCTTTCCTCCGTGCGCTCGGCCATCTTCTCCTGCCACTGCTCCCCGAAGGCGCTACGGTAGACCCATTCGTCCGGCCAGCCGGCCGGCAGCCTCCCGTATTTACCCAGGATGAGATTCTTGAAGTCGCCCGGAGCGGTCTTGAAGAGTTCCAGAAGCTCCTCCTGTTCCTCCTCGCTCATGGCGTTAAAATCGCAGTTCTTCTCCTCCACGAACCGGCGCAGAAGGTCCAGGATGTGGCGCACCCCGGCCTCGCCGTGTTCCTTGGCGTAGCGGTTCACGATCCCGGAACAGGTCACCCAGGTGATCTGGGAGCCCGGGGTAACGTCGAAGTACTTCACGATGCGGTTGTAATAGGACATGAGTTCCAGGATGTAGGGCATAAGATGGAGAAAACCGTTCTTTTCCGCCTGCTCGAAGGAGGAGGGAAAGGCCCCGCCGGGCATGCGGTGCTTAACCACCATATAGTCAAACCCCTTGAAGGGAGACTCTGCCCAGTCGTAGTAGTTGATCCACTCCCGCACCTTCTGGACCGCAAGCTCCGCAAGCCGCGGGTTGAGATTCACCTTGAAGCCCGCCTCGGTGAGATAGGCGTAGGCCGAAAGCATGGGAGGCTGGCCATAGAAACGGCAGAGGGAATCCTCCTCCACGTCGATGATCTTCACCCCGGCCTCAACCGCCGCCAGATAAGCCGGAAGGGCCAGGCCATCCGTGGTGTGCCGGTGATAGTGGATCACAAGCTCGGGGTACTTGTCCTTGATGGCCGAAACCAGACTCCGGATACGCTCCGGGCTGCCCACCCCGGCCATGTCCTTGATGCAGAGGATGATCTCGTCCGTGCCTCCGCACAGCGCCACGATCTCGTCCACCACCCGAAGGTAATAGGCGTTGTCGGCCCAGTCGGCGTCGGTAAAGGAGATGGCGGGCTCAAAGAGTTTGCCCCGCTTCATGACCACTTCGGCCACCGTGCGCATGTTCCGGATGTCGTTAAGAAAGGAGAAACAGCGCCAGAGGTCGATATCCACCCGCGAAACCACATATTCGATCACGTTTCGGGGATAGGGCCGATAGCCCCAGAGGTTGGTCTCCCGGATGAGGGTCTGAAGCATGACGTTCGGCATGGTGCGCCGGTAGGTCCGCAGTTCCTCAAAGGGGCTCTCCCTGCGGTTCATGATACCCACGTGCCACCGGGCCCCGCCGTGACACTCCACGCTGAAAAGCCCCATCTCGTTATAAATGGGGCAGAGGGTCTTGAGGTCGATCAGGCGGTGTCGGTTCTTGTAGTCGGATTGTCCGGCATCCCGCAGGGAGGTGGAGGTGAAAAAGATGCGATCGCTCTCCCGCAGGATCCTTACGATTTCGGCCGGTTCCATGCCGGGTTTGATCTGAATAAGCTCCATAGAAGCCTCCTTGCTTGAGGTTTTACCTTTGCAATGCTAACCTGGGTGTATGTGGGAAAGAATCGGCGATTACCTTTTAAAAGTGAGCCTCGTTCTTTTAGGGACTTTGCTTGTTCCGGCGTTACTCCATCGGGAAGGAAGCTTTGAGCTTCTTTCCTTGGTAGGAGGGGTTTACTTGATATGTGTAATTCTTGGTTTTTGGGCTCTAAAAAGAGACCTGGAGGAAAGCCATGGATAGCATTATCGCCGTTTCCCTTGCGGCCCTGGCGGGGGCGGCCATCGCCCTTTACTTCGGCTGGAAATACGACCGGGAAAAGAAAAAGGCCTCGCCGCGCCATGGTTAACCCCTACATCCAGCTCTGGGGCCCGAGGGCCGAGATCTCGGCCACGTAGCGGGCGATCTTTAGCACCTCCTCATCCGGGTCAAAGTCCTTAAAGGCCGAAATCAGTTCCTCGAGATGTTCCTCTATGAAGCGGGTGGAGAACTCTCCGGCCCGGAACTTCGGGTGCCGGATAATACTTATGAGAAGGGGAGCGATGGTCTTCACGCCCTCTACCCTTAAGCCCCGGGAGAGGGCCCGATCCATGACCCGGATGGCCTGATCCCGGTCCGCTCCGGCGCTCATGATGAGCATGAACATGGAATCGTAGTAGGGGGGGATTTCGGCCCCCTCATAGGCCCCGCTTGAGATCCGGATGTTGGGGCCGTCCGGAATCTGGAGCCGGGTGATGGTTCCGAAGGAAGGGGCAAAGGTCCTGGGATCTTCGGCCGTAAGACGACACTCGATGGCCCAGCGGTTGCTCTGAATATCCCTCTGGTGAAAGGGTAAAGGACGGCCTTCGGCGATCTGGATCATGAGATCCACGATGTCAAGCCCGGTGGCAAGCTCCGTCACCCCGTGCTCCACCTGAAGCCGGGTGTTGACCTCTAAGAAATAGAAATTGCGCGTGGCGGCATCCAGCAGGAATTCCACCGTACCGGCTGAATCGTAACCGATCTCCCGCATGAGCCGCACGGCGGTAAAGCAGATCTCCTGTCGCAGGTCGTCGTCAAGCGAGGGCGCCGGGGTTTCTTCAATGATCTTCTGGTTACGGCGCTGAATGGTACATTCTCGCTCAAAAAGGTGCACCACGTGTCCGTGCTTGTCCCCCACAATCTGAACCTCTATATGCCTTCCCCGCTCGATATACTTTTCCGCGATAAGACTTGAATCCCCGAAGGCCTTGTAGGCCTCGGACTGGGCGTGGGAGAATTTCTGGGGAAGCTCTTCGGCGTTTTCCACCTTGAGCATACCCTTTCCGCCTCCTCCGAGCGCGGCCTTGAGCATGATGGGGAAATCAATCCGGGTCCGCTCCATCCATTCCAGGATCTCCTCCGGACTTTTGGGGTCCTCAATTCCGGGGATGGTGGGGACATTGGCCCGCTTGGCGATCTCTTTGGCCGCCTTTTTGTCCCCCATGAGGGCGATGATCTCGGGATTGGGACCGATCCAGGTAAGGCCGGCCTCGATCACCTTGCGGGCGAACTCCGCGTTTTCCGCCAGAAATCCCCATCCGGGGTGGATGGCATCCGCCCCGGTGGAGAGCGCCGCCTCCAGGATACGATCCATGTTGAGATAGGATTTGAGCGGAGGGCCCTCCCCGATATGCACGGCCTCATCAGCCATGAAGACGTGAAGACTAAGACGATCAGGGGTACTGTAAACCGCCACCGTCGGAATCTTGAGATCTCGGCAGGTCTGCATAATACGCACCGCCGGCACTCCCCGATTGGCCACCAGGATCTTTTTGATCTTCCTTTCCATGGGGCGGACTCCTTCAAAAGAATTTGAGCCTCATTACCATGTTTTTAGCCGCTTCTCAAGTCGGCCCTTGAGCTTTACAATTAAACCATGATCCAGGACCACCACCTCTTGCTTTTTCTACTTCAAAGTACGGTAAGCTTAATGGCCATTATGAACCCCATCGGAAACACCCCCATTTTTCTTTCTCTGGTGGAAGGCTTTCCGGAAGAAGAGAAGATTCGCATCGCCCGCACCGCCACCCTCTGGGCCTTTTTCATCGTTACGGTCTTCACCCTGGGCGGGCACTTCATTTTTCGGCTTTTCGGGATTACGCTTCCGGCCTTTCGCATTGCCGGAGGCATCCTCCTTTTTATGATCGCCTATCACCTGGTGCGGGCCAAACGTTCCCACCAGCATCACCCCACGGAGGAGGAGACGGAGGAAAGCCCGGAGGACATCGCCGTGACCCCGCTGGCCACCCCCATCCTCGCCGGCCCCGGAACCATCACCACCGCCCTTTCCCTGGTGGGCCGCAAAACCGATCCTCTCAAAATCCTCACGGTGATAGGTATCTTCGCCCTGGTGTGTCTGACCACCTATTTCTGTTTCGTCTACGGCGAAAACCTCATGAAACGCCTCCGTCCTTACTGGATCGGGGTCATGACCCGGCTTATGGGGCTCATCCTTTCCGTGGTGGCGGTTCAAATGGTCATCGAGGGCCTTGCCGAGGTGATCTCCCAGACTCCCGGTCTCTAAAACCTACCGTCGGAGAAGAATGTCTGGTATGATGTGTGAA
>JALWCD010000168.1:0-3698 GCA_027036915.1 Thermodesulfatator sp.
CAGAGCCTCCTCCAGGGCTTTTTTCAACTCGGCCGCCTCCTTTTCAAAGGAAACCTTTTCTGCCAGGCAGCTTTCCTTTCGGCTCAGGATCTCGGCCCTCTCCCGTTCACACAGCTCCTCCTCATCGGCCAATCTCTCAAGGCTCCGTTCCAGCTGCCGGAGTTTCTGCCCGAGCTCCTTCCGGAGCCTTTCTTTTTCTTCCCGCTCCCTGCGGTAGCGTTTCAACCTTTTCTCCGGATCGGAGAGGGCTTCGGACAGGCGGGCTTTTTCTTCCCTGACCTTTCGAAACCCGGTTTCAAGCTCGGCCAGGCGCTTTTCGATCTCCTTCAGGCGTTCTCTGAGACCGAGAAGTCCGGTACTCCGGGCCGCAACCTTGAAAAGGAATCCGGGAGGCTCAAAGATCAGTCCTTCCTCTTCAAAAAAAATCGGGACCGAAGGGGGCTCCTCCCATAGCCTCCGAAGATCTTCTCCCCGGTCAACCTTCTCAAGAAGGGCCATCAGGGCCTCAAATTGGGCTTCACCTGCGAGAAAGAGGCCCTTGACCTCGGCCAGACGGAGGAGTTCGGCAAGCTTTTCCGGGGACTCGGCTACCGGATAGGTCAACTTCTCTCCCAGGAGGGCTTCGGCCAGCTGGATCTTCTCCGGCGCAAGCTCCAGGACTTCCGCCAGCAGCTTCATTTCCGCAGCCCCGGCCTTCAACCGGCTAAGATCCGCGGGTAAAGTCTGCCTCAGAACGGCCTCAAGTCCGGACCTTTCCTTGGTAAGGGCCCGTCTTTCGGCCTCAAGTTCCCGGAGTCTTTCCTCAAGGAGCCGTATCTGCGAGTGCAGGTGTTCCTTTTCTTCCAGGGCGGCCTTCTCTTTCCCGGAAAGGTCTCTCAGGGCCTCCTCAAGACTCTCGAGTTCCTTTGCGATCTTCTCTCTTTCTTCGAGCAGGGTCTCCCGGCGGGCCGAAATTTCGGCGGCCTTCCGGGAGAGAAGTTCTTCTCGTTCGGAAAGTCTTTTAAGTTCGCGCTCCAGCCTCCGGATCTGGTCTTCCGAAATCCGCAACCGCTCTTTCCTGGAAAGAATCTTGGACTCCATCTCTTTGAAAGCCCTTTCCGCCTCCTCTAAGGCCTTCCGGTGGGCCAGATGCCGGGCCTCAAGCTCCTGAAAGTCTTCTTTTTCGCGGGCCAGTTCCTTTTCGAGCCGGACTACTTCGGTCGCCAGGCGTTGACTTTCAGCCTCCAGACGGGAAAGCTCTTCGGCCAGGGTTTCACTCCGGGCCCTTTCCCTTTCAAGGCGCTTGGAGATCTCGGCCTCCTCCCGATAAAGCCCGCGAAGTTTTTCCGAAACCTTGCGTAAATCTTCCTCCAGAGCGGAAAGGGCCTCCTCCCTTTCCTTCTTTCGGCGTCTCAGATCCCGGACCCGGAAAAGGGCCTTTTCGTAAATAGGAGCCAGCTCGGTTTCGCGCTTCTCAAGCCTGGCCAGGGCCTCTTTGAGCTGATCCAGGGATTTTTCCACCCTTTCTCTTTCTCTCCGGGCTTTGAGATAAAGTACGGCCAGCCGGGTGAGGGATAACCTTTTGAGTTCATCCCTCAAGCGCAAAAACTCCTCGGCCAGTCGGGCCTGTTCCTCAAGGTGGCGCACCTGGTTTTCGATCTCAAGCAGGAGGTCCTCCACCCGGGAGAGGTTTTCCCGCGTCCGGGCCAGGTTGCGCCGGGTTTCCTCCCGATTGACCCGGTACCGGGAGACTCCGGCCAGTTCTTCCAAGAAAAAACGCCTTTCCTGTGGGCTCCATTCCAGAAATTTTCCCACCTCTCCCTGATCGATGAGACCGTACCCGCGGGGATTGACCCCGGTATCCAGGAAGAGGTACTGGATGTCCTTCAGGCGACAGGCCCGATTGTTCAGGAGAAATTCGGACTCCCCGGTGCGGTAGAGCCTGCGGGCCACCACGATCTCGGGAAGATCCTTGAACCTCTCCGGGGCTGCGCCATCGTTTTCCAGAATCAGCCTTACCTCGGCGAATCCCGGAGCCCGCCCGTGGTCGCCGGCAAAAAGCAGGTCCTCGGCCGCCTTGACCCGCAAGCGTTTCAGGCTTTGTTCCCCCAGGACCCAGCGCAGGGCGTCCACGATGTTGCTCTTCCCGCTTCCGTTTGGACCCACGATGGCCGAAATACCCGGAGGGAAGGGCAGGGCCACCCGGTAGGGAAAGGACTTGAAGCCGTAAATCTCAAGCCGCTTGATCCTCATGGGCCTTTCTATTTTAACCGATCTGAAGGATTTGATGAGAACGATGCGGGGCCTTGACTTTTGGGGAAAGGCCTTTACATTTAATAACGCGGACGCGGGGTAGAGCAGCCTGGTAGCTCGTCGGGCTCATAACCCGGAGGTCGTGGGTTCAAATCCCACCCCCGCACCCAATCTTTAGAATTGATGTGTGATGTCTCTTTTGGCCCCTCATTTTAAGCTTGAGCCGGCTTCGTGTTATGTAGATGCCCGTTGTCCGCGCTATAAGGTGGTCGTGCCTGCGGAGGTAGATCTGGCTCCCCTTCTTCCTTATCTCAACGCCGTGGCCAAAGTCATCTACTATGATCCCGGAGAGCCGGCCCTGGTCTTCAAATTCGAGGGCCTTAAGGTCGCGGTTCGAAGGGACAACGTTCAGATCGGTCCCGTACCTGACGCCGAGGTGGGACGTCGGGCCAAAGAAAGGGTGGAAGAATTCCTGGAGAGGGTCTGGGCCCGGAAGGAAAACATTTCTCCCCGTTATGAGCCGCGCAGCCTTCCTCCGCCCCTTGAGATCTATCGCCGTCTTCCGGGAACCAATTGCGGCCGTTGCGGAGAACTCACCTGTATGGCCTTTGCGGTAAAACTGGCCTCTCTTGAGGCCGAGCTTTCCGACTGCGTTCCCCTTTACGAAACCCCAGAGTTCGAGGAAAAACGCCGGGAGCTGGAAGCCCTTCTCGCCTAGAAGACCTCCACCCTGACCGGCGGGCTGATCCAGGTTCCGTGGAGGTTGCAATTTTCCACCGCCTCCAGCACGGCTGAACGGTTAAGTCGAACCCGGAAGACCGCCACCGGAGCAAGATTCCCGCCCTCCGGAAATTCGACTCTGGCCACCCCCCGGCCGTTACAGTGGAGTTCGATCCGGGTGATCCAGTGTTCTGGGGTGGAGGGATGTTCCACCAGGTAACCCACCCGCACCCGGACTTCGAACCACTCTCCGGCCTTCACCCGGGAGGGGGCTTCCACGGCCGGTACGTGTTTCTTTTCCATCAGGGTGGGGGAGCGGGGATTTTCCAAGCGATGGTAGGGTTCGGCGGCCCAGGCGGAGTGTAGTCCGCCTAAACCCAGGGCCGCCAGCAACTTCAAAAAGTTTCTGCGCTTCATGAGAAGTTCCTCCTCTGTTTCTTTCCAGTTTAATGCCTGCCAGAAGCGCTTGTAAAGATGCTGTATTTTGTTAGGTTTTGAAGGACAAAGTGAGGCCGGAGGTTCTGGATGAGTGAAACCGAGCGTATAAAGAGACAGATTCTGAGGGCCCTCAAATTGAAGCCCCAGACCTTCTGGGAACTCATCAACCACCAGGACGGACATCTGGGAGCCTTTTTCGAGGCCGTTCAGGAACTTCTGCAGGAGAAACGGGTGGCCTATCGCGATTATCGCTTTCACTTAAACGAAGATCCCGGTCTCCAACCCCTGGCCGATACCGTATGTCGTAC
>JALWCD010000168.1:3708-7887 GCA_027036915.1 Thermodesulfatator sp.
TACCTGCGGCCTGGGGGTGGAACTCAGGGGCTTCTGGGAGGAGATTTACCGGAAGTTTCTTGAGGTCACCCGAGAGAGACCTCTTCCCACCAGCGATTACGATCAGGGTTTCGTGCGCCCGGTGGATACCATACGGCGGGTGGCCTACATCTATCAGCGGGGAGATCTGGAGGAAAACGATATTTTCATCCTGGGAGACGACGACCTTCTTTCGGTGGCCATGGGCCTTACCCGGATGCCCAGACGCATCGTGGTGGTGGAGATCGACCAGCGCATAAACCGTTTCATCAAGGATTTCGCCGAAAAAGAGGGACTGAATCAGATAGAGGTTTACGACTATAACGTCATCGAGGCCCTCCCCGAGAGTCTCAAGCGTTCCTTCGACGTCTTTGTGACCGATCCGGTGGAGACCAGAAAGGGGCTCAAGCTTTTCGTGGGGCGGTGTCTGGAGAGTCTTAAGGGGCCGGGATCGACGGGTTACATGGGGTTTACGCATCGGGAAGCCTCTCTCCGCAAATGGTTCGAATTCGAAAAGTTTATCCTTTCGGCCGGGCTGGTCATCACCGACATTCTACGGGACTTTGCCATCTATCCCGAAAGAGAGAATCAGTGGGAGCATTTTTACGAGACTTACGAGATTATGCGCAAACTGGAGCTGCCTCTCCCCGAGGTGGATTGGTATAAGAGTTCCTTCGTGCGGTTCGAGGTGGTGGAGGGCCCGCGGGTGCCCGAATTCGAGCCTCCCAGAGATCTGAGGGAGCTTTACTTCGACGACGAATCCTGGGCCACGCCGCTGCCCTCCTATCTGGAAAAGGATTAGTTTTCTTTTAGCCTGACCCTCACGGCCTCGGCATGGGCCGGAAGGCCTTCGGTCTCGGCCAGGGTGAGGACCGGGGGGCCTTCCCGTTTCAGGGATTCGGCCGAATAGGCTAGTAAACTGGTCTTTTTAAGAAAGGCCGAGACCGAAAGGGCCGAGGTGAAACGGGCCGCCCCCAGGGTGGGAAGGACGTGGTTGGGCCCGGCCACATAGTCTCCCAGGGCCTCCGGAGTATGGCGCCCCAGAAAGACCGCTCCGGCGTTCTCGATCCGGGGAAGCAGGGCGAAGGGGTCGGCCACGGAAAGTTCGAGGTGTTCCGGAGCGATGCGGTTGGCAAGGGAAAGGGCCTCGGAGAGATCCCGGGTGATCACGATCCCTCCCTGGCGCCTTAAAGCCGCCTCCGCTACCTCCCGACGGGAAAGCCTTTCAAGGGCCGCCGTAAGGGCCTCTCGAACCCGACGTGCCAGTTTGAAAGATGGGGTAAGGAGCACCGCGGTGGCCAGGGGGTCGTGTTCGGCCTGGGCCAGAAGATCCCAGGCGAGATACTCCGGATCTGCGGATTCATCGGCCACGATGAGGACCTCGCTCGGGCCGGCGATAAGATCCACCCCCACCTCCCCGTAAAGGAGTTTCTTGGCCACCGTAACATAGATGTTCCCCGGGCCGGCGATCACGGAAACCGGGGCGATGGTCTCCGTGCCGTAGGCGAGCGCCGCAATGGCCCAGGCGCTTCCCACGCGATAGATCTCCGTGACCCCGCATTCGGCCGCGGCCACAAGCAGGGCCGGATGAAGCCTCCCCTCACGATTGGGGGGCGAGACCATGACGATCCGTTTGACCCCGGCCACCCGTGCCGGAACCGCCGTCATGATGACCGTGGAGATAAGCGGGGTTTCTCCTCCGGCTCCTCCCGGGACGTAAAGTCCGGCCGAGGCCACCGGCCGCACCATCTGGCCCAGGAAAACCCCCTCCCGGGTGAAAAACCAGGATTCCTGCCGCTCGCGCCGGTGAAATTCCGCAACCTGACGGAGGGCAAGTCTTATGGCGGAAAGAAGCTCGGGAGAGACCTCGCGGTAGGCCGCGGAGATCTCCTCCTCCTGAACCCTTAGGAGTTTGGCTGAAAAATCCGGGCAATCAAAGCGCCGGGTATATTCTACCAGGGCCGTATCCCCCCGTCGGCGGACCTCGGAAAGGATCCGCCGCACCGAACGCTCAACCCGCGCCGGAATCCGGCCCCTCCGATTGACAAGCCTCTCAATGAAACGCCTTCCGGCCTTGCTTTCGGCTCGGACTACCCTCATTTTTCCACCTCCGGAATCACCTTTTGGGCTACCTTCACCACGTGTTCCGCATCCCTTATGGCCCTTTCGGCCTCCTCCCGAGTGTACTCCTCGGTAGGAATGAAATCCACATCCCCGTCAAAAGAAAGCTCCCGCTCCTTTCGCAGCCACTTGGAGATGGCGGCAAGCCTTCCGAGTTCCCCTCTCACCTCTTCCGGAAAAAGTTCCTGATATTCGAGAAGGAGTCTCCCTACATCGTGCCACTTGGGAGGGTCCACCCCTATCTCGCGCAGCATGCCCTTTAAGGCGAGCTCCACTATTTCCTGGGCCTCACGTACCACATCGGAATAATCCTCCTCCTCAAGAAGCACGGTCAGGATCTTGAGTCTCTTTTGGGCCTTAAAGAGATAACTCTGCGCCAGGGAAATATTGGTCATAACTCTATGACCTCGGGGTGGCGGTAGTCGGGCTTTAGCACCCAGTACCAGGCGTTGCCCCTCTTTATCCTTTTGGCCCCGAGCCGCTTAAGCCTTTCGGAAAGCTCCGAAAGATAGCGCTCCATGAAACCCTCGCGGTCGTAGAGGATGCGACGATAATAAATCATGTCCAGAAAGAGGGGACTTCCGCAGAGGACCTCCTCTCGGGTCTTGATTACCGGGGAAAGCTCCGGGTGAATACCCTTTTCGGCGAGATCCCTGAGGTAAGGCTCCAGAGGTTCCTCCACCCCGGAGATGAATTCCCTTACCCGTTTCACCCGCCCCCGGGGAAGGGGTTCGGCCACGATAAGGAGGTCAAGGTCGGAGTCCGGCCGCGGAGTGCCCCGGGCCACGGATCCAAAAAGCACCACTGAAAAAAGCCTCTCCCCGTAGTATTCCCTTATTCTCTCAAAAACACGCTCCACCACTTCTTCGTAAATTTCGTAAAGCCTCATCCCTTGACCCCTCCTGAGGAATCTCTTACCATAGCCCCGGGCGGTCGTAAAACCGATGAGCATCATAAGAAACCTTGTGCTCATCCTTTTTGTTCTGATATCCGTCCCCCTTTTCGGGACCGCGGCCATCCTGATCGCCCTCTTTGAGCGGCGTAAGCTCCTTTCGCACAAGATAGCCTGGTTCTGGTGTCGAATAATCCTTTTTCTTTCCGGGGTGAGGCTTGAGGTTGAGGGGCTTGAGAGACTCACCCCCGGCCAGCGTTACGTTTTCTTCGCCAACCACCAGAGCCAGATGGACATCCCGGTGCTTGAGGAGGCCTTAAAGGACTTTGAGATCCGGTTTCTGGCCAAAAGGAGTCTCTTCCGCATTCCCTTTTTCGGCTGGGGACTTGCGGCCTTAGGATATATTCCGGTTGAGCGTGACGATCCCCGGGAGGGTTTGAGGAGCCTTATCGCCTGCGCGGAGCGGGTGCGCGAGGGCTACTCCGTGGTGGTCTTTCCGGAGGGGACCCGGAGCCCGGACGGAAGGCTTCTTCCGTTCAAGACCGCGGGTTTTCTCATACCTATTAAGGCCGGGGTTCCAGCGGTGCCGGTGGCCATCCTCGGGACCCGTAAGATCCTTCCCAAGGGCTCCCTTTTCGTGCGCCCGGGAGAGGTAAGGGTCATCGTGGGAGACCCCCTCCCCACCGAGGGCCTCACCAAACGGGATAAAGACCGCCTGGCCAAAGAGGTTCGGGCCTTCCTTGAGAGGTTTATTCCTCAAGGGCCATAAGGAGGAGGCGTTCCACGAGTTTTTCAAAGGAAAGTCCTGCCGCCCGGGCGGCAAGGGGAAGGAGGCTCGTTTCCGTCATCCCCGGGATGGTGTTGGTCTCAAGGAGATAGATCTCCCCCTCATGGATGATCATGTCCGTGCGGCTGTAGTGGCGAAGTCTTAAGGCCTCATGGGCCCGGAGGGCGTATTCCTGAGCCTTGCGGGCAAGATCCTCCGGGATCTCCGCCGGACAGATCTCCTCCGCCGCCCCGGGCGTATATTTGGTGCGGTAGTCAAAGTGATCGCTTTCCCGCGGAATGATCTCCACCACCGGAAAGGCCTCATCCCCGAGCACCCCCACGGTGATCTCCCGGCCCGAGAGAAACTTCTCCACCACCAC